>JALHMA010000150.1 GCA_022844265.1 Saprospiraceae bacterium
CAGCTGCGCATGGCCGGGCCGTCGGGCGCGATCCGTTCGGAACCGAGCCGCGTTTTGGTCTGGCTTTCAAAAACGGGTTCTTCCACGCGGACAGCCACAGCGGCGATCACGCTTTCCCGGATATCCTTGGCGTCAAATTCCTTTTTAAAGTGGGTGCGTATTACTTTGACCAGCGCTTCGCGGAACGCATTGAGGTGGGTTCCGCCCTGCGTCGTATTTTGTCCGTTTACAAAAGAATAGTATTGTTCGCCGTAATGCTCGCCGTGCGTAAGGGCGACTTCCACATCTTCACCTTTCAAATGGATGATGGGGTAGCGCACCGTCTCTGCCCCTGTTTTTTTCTCCAGCAGGTCGAGCAGGCCGTTTTTGGAAACAAATGTTTTGTTGTTGAACTGGATTTTCAACCCGGCATTCAGGTAGGCATAATTCCAGAGTTGTTGTTCCACATACTCGAATACCCAGCGGAAATTGCGGAACAAACCATTGTCGGGTTTGAAAAAAACAAGGGTGCCGTTTTCTTCTTTGGTCGGCTCTAACTTGCTCTCTTTCTTCAGGTTGCCAAACTGGAACTCGGCGCTTTTGCACTGTCCTTCCCGGAAAGCGGTGACTTTAAAATATTCGGACAGTGCGTTCACTGCCTTGGTACCGACCCCGTTGAGGCCCACCGATTTTTTAAACGCCTTACTGTCGTATTTCGCGCCGGTATTGATTTTGGACACCACGTCGACGACTTTACCCAACGGAATACCGCGCCCGTAGTCGCGCACGGTCACGCCGGTATCGTTGATGCTCACGTCGATGGTTCTTCCGTATCCCATTGCGAACTCGTCGATACAGTTGTCGAGTACCTCTTTGACCAACACATAAATGCCGTCGTCGGGTGTGCTGCCGTCGCCGAGTTTACCGATATACATACCCGGGCGCAGGCGGATATGCTCCCGCCAGTCGAGGGATCTGATGTCGTCTTCTGAATAACTCACCTCTTGCATAGGTCGTGCTGGGTTTTTGGTGGCCGGCTTCTTGTCCTTCGTGGACGGTTTGGCGGCCTTTCCTTGCTTCGCTGTTCTGTAATTTGCGCCCAAAGTAACGGAGTTTTAAAAAATTATCACTTAGGCTGGCAAATTTAAAACAAGTTTTTTTAATTTGAAATAAAATGTTTTATTTAGTTTTTAAAATAAAACAGCATTATACCCCTGGTGTTATAAATGGGGTTAAAAACTCCTAAATGGCATTCGTTAAATAACCACAGGCTGAAGCCGATGGTTATTGATATCAGCCACTCGATATTTGACAGTAAAAAAGCACTGTTTCAATAATTCTTGGCTTCAGCCGGGAGCACGTACAAGATACCTTACTGCGGGGTTTTAACCCGCTTCGTTTGTTTTTGGCGACCCCGCTATAGCCGTCAGGCTAAGAAACTCAAATTGACTATAAAATTTGTTAAAATTATTGGTTGTCAATTTGTTAGCCCCAGCGGGGCGGTCATATTTGTAGCATCAACATCGGAATCACAATGCCAGCCCCAGCGGGGCGGTAATATTCTTGTTAACATTATCGCCCCGCTGGGGCTTGTGTTTTTTGCTTTGCTTTAGGGCTACAAACATGACCGCCCCGCTGGGGCTATAACCAATCGTGTTTAGCCTTATGGCTATGGCATCCCCCTAACAACGGCCATCCCTCATCCCTCATCCCTCATCCCTACATTAAATCTCACCCAGTCCAACCCAACCACCCCTTGTCCCTGATTCACCTCATTTTTAAACACAAAATATAGGTCGCTATATCCGGCAGACGAGACTTTGTTCAAGGGAACATTCACTTCCCGGAAGCGCATCCTTTTTTCATTAACCGCCGGAATATCGAGACTTGCCAACAAGGGCCCTCCCGGTTTTTCGCTGTGTATTTCCAGCCTGCCACCGCAGTAAGTGTTGCGGTAATCGCCGCTGCCCAGGCGCAATGTCAGCGATGTAATGCCCTGTAAATCAACCTGATTAATGGCAAACCAGGCGTTGTGTTTCAATTCATTCAGGGTTGTGGTATCGTTACTGAAAGGTTTGTAATTGCCTACGCCGCGGCTGCGTTCGTCGCAAAGTTCTGCCTGAAAAAGGGCCGGGCGCAATACGAGCACCGCTTCTGCGGGCAGCGGCGGCAAGGTGTTTTTACCCCGATCCCGGTAAGAAGCCTGCAAAAGATAAGCGCCTTTTTCTGCGCTGAGCAGGTATTCGCCCGACAGCGGCAGGGTTTGTTTGGGTTTGGGCGGATCGCCCAGCGCCAGTATCCAGCGGGCCATTTCAATCGCGTCCTCTTCGCGGATGTTGGGGTGGGCGCTCATGGAGCGTTGCCCCCAGTTGCCCGAGCCGCCGTAAATAATTTTGCGGTAAACGGTTGCGACCGCGAAATCGTTGTTGTTGCGGTATTTGCTTGCCACGGCCTGAAACGATGGGCCGTTCACCTCCCGGTCGACAGCGTGGCAGGCATAACAATCCGAACCTGCGATCAATACTTTTCCTTTGACAAAAGGTTCTGCCCGTTCGGCGGCCTGTTTGGGCAATTTGTTGGGATTAACGGCTTTTTCAACATAATCGACGGACGTTTCCACTTGTTCCGGCCTGATTTGTCCCGACGTCAGCGAACCGTCTTCCGCATCGTCCACAAGAATGTTGTAGTGCAGCATGGCGCCCGGCTGGTAGAAACTTTTGTTGTGCCCTTGCAGTTGAAACTGCACTTTAGGCGGATCATTTCCGGCAAAAATCCGCATGGTATCGGTCGCCCAGGCGCCTTTGGAGTCGGTTGTTTTTAAAACAATATCGTAGACGCCGGCTTGCTCGAAGCGCCGGACAAAGGTGTCGGGGCGGCTTAGTTGGGCATACACGTCGTTGTTGCAACTGTACGTATAAGTGAGCGGGTCGTGGTCGTAATCTTCACTTTTTCCGGGATGAAAGCGCACCATGAGCGGCAGGCCACCGGCTGTTTTATCGGCTTCCAGGCGCGCGATGGGTTTGCGGTTGCCGCGCACGTAGTCGATTCGGCTCAGGCACGCTTCTTCATTGGAAGCATACCAGCGCTGACCGTATTCCAGCATCCAGATAGCGCCAGTCTTCCCGTCTATAATCATATCCATCGGACGCATCATTTTTACAGAATCAGCCATGGGTTCCAGGTGGTGGAAATTGCCCAGCGAATCGACGGAAACGGCCATTAGCCAGTTGCGCATCCAGTCGTATATGATGGTTTTGCCGTTGTAATAATCCGGAAAACGTGTGGTTTCAGCGTAATCATCGCAGTAATAAGTCGGCCCGGCCATCGAATTTCGCCCGCCTTCACCCAGCATGGGGAAATCGCGGTTGCGGCCGTAGGGGTACCAGATAAAGGCCGACTGAGCCGGCGGCAATTCCGTAGCGCCTGTGTTGTTGGGCGAATGGTTCAGCGGGCGTTTCGGGTCAAACCAGGCGCCCGATTTTTTTTGCGCAAAATCGTACTTCCTGTACGCCTGGTTGTTGCCATTGAAATAGGGCCAGCCGTAGTTGCCGGCCTTGCGGGCCTGGTTGATTTCGTCGTGCCCCATCGGGCCGCGCAGGGTGTCCGTTTTACCGGCATCGGGACCGATATCGCCCCAATACAGCAGGTTGCGCCGCTGGTCGACACTGATTCGGAACGGATTGCGGCAACCCATGATGTAAATTTCGGGGCGGCCTTTTTTGTCCTGCGCAAATAGATTGTCTGGTGGGCAGGTGTAGGTAGCGTTTTCAGCCACTTTTATCCTCAAAATTTTGCCCCGCAAATCCATGGTGTTTCCGGCGGAGCGCTGCGCATCGAAGGATTTCCGGCCGGGTTGTTCATCCATAGGGGCGAACCCGTCGGAGGCAAAGGGGCTGGTGTTATCGCCGGTCGCCACGTACAGGTATCCGTCGGGGCCGAACGTGATGCTACCCGCTGCGTGAAAACAGTTCAGGTGGCCGGTTGGAACCGTCAGGATGATTTTTTCGCTGCTGCGGTGCAGGGTATCGTCGTAAAAGATGAATTGCGACAATTGATTCATCGAATCGAGCGGCGAGGAATAGTACAGGAAAATGCGGTGGTTGCGCTCCCAGTCGGGGTCGACGGCAAGGCCCATCAATCCGTCGCCCATTTCCGAATAAACGGGCAATTTAGCAACAATGCTGAGCCTGGAAGTAGCGGGATCAAACAGCCGGAGGTAGCCATGGCGTTCGATGAGCAGTATTTTTCCGTCGGGCAACTGATCGAGTTCCATTGGTTCGTTGAGGCGATCGGCGACGACTGTTTTGACAAAACGGGTCTGATCGGGTCGGGGCAGGCTGCGGGCAAGGTTGTAATTCAGCGGTTTTTGTTTCCCGATGGCGTAGTGGATGCCGCCGAGCAGGTGCTGCCGGAAAGCCGGGTCGCTGTATGCCTCCGGTTCATGCCCCAGCGAAGTATAAAAAGACCTGCCGCCGTCGTAGGCGTGTTGCCAGGCCAGCGGATGATGCGCTTTGTCGAAGGGACCGGACGGCAAAGAACCGCCCTTGTATTTGCTTTCATCGATACTCAGGAGAATCTCCAGATCGGGTTCGTAATGCCTGAAATTGTACCATTCGTCTTTCCATTTCCAGTCGGTACAGCCCAGATGAGCAGTCGAAGGGTCGTCGCATTGCTCTATCTGCACATTCGCTTCCTGTATCGGCGGGTGGTCTTTGAAATAAGCACCCAGCAATCCGCCATACCAGCGCCAGGTGTACTCCGTGGCGGATGACGCGTGGATGCCCACAAAACCGCCGCCCGCCTGAATATAGCGTTCAAATGCGGCTTCCTCGTCAGCGCCAAGTACTTCGCCATTGGTGCTGAGAAAAATGACTGCGGCGTATCTTTTGAGGTTTGTATCGTTGAACTGCCGGTTGTCCTCGGTGGTATCGGCCCAGATGCCGTTCTGGTAACAAATGTCCACCAGTGCATTTTTACCGGCTTCGATGCTGAGGTGGCGGTAGCCGTGCGGACTGGTTTTGGAAAAAACAAGCACCCTGGGCGGAATGGGTGATCCACAGGAGAGCAGGAAACAGGTGGCTGCAAATAAGAGGATACAGACGCGCAAGGAATGAAGTAGGTAAGTAGTTATGACCATTTTTAAGGGAGTGTTCAAAAATGTGTGGCACACCTTCATTTGAATCTTGGTTATCAATCAATTACGTGAGGTGTGCCACACTTTTCTGAACACTCCCGTTCCCGGGATGCCAATCTATATCATCAATAATCAATTGTCAATCATCAATAAACAATTATTCAGTAGTGTGGTCTCTTACACATCCTCATAATCCTTGATAAACGGTTCTTCCCGGTACGAAATGGCCCAAAGGCCGCCGAAAGTCAGCAAACCGTTGATGAGGATGGTTAAAAAGCCAACGTCGAACCATTGTTTGCAGGTTACCTCTATCAACCAGGTGATGAGGGGCGCTGCCAGGCAGATGTACAATACGTAACGGTCGTGTATTTTCAGGTTGGTAAACAATCCGAAGGAAAACAGGCCCAGCAGTGGCCCGTACGTATAACCGGCGATTTTAAAAAGCAGTGAAATAACCGCCGAATTGCTGACGGCATTGAGTATCAAAATAATCACTACGAATGCCGCCGAAAAACCCAGGTGTACGAGGGTGCGGGTTTTGCGTTGCCGCTGTTCTACCTGCGCGTCGAAGGCGTCACTTTCAGATGTATAAGCAAACTGTCCCGCCTGGCTTTTGTTCTTTTCAAAATTCAAAAAGTCGACACAAAAACTGGTGGTCAGTGCCGTCAGCGCCGAATCGGAGCTGGCATACGTGCTGCCGATCAAACCCAGGATGAAGAAAATGCCCGCCACGGCATCGAGGTGATCGAATGCTATTTTCGGGTACAGGTGATCGGTACGGGCGGGAATTTCCAGGCCGATAGAACCGGCGTAGAGGTATAACAATGCGCCCAGCGTGAGGAATAAAAAGTTGATAATCACCAGGTTAACACAGAACAACAACATGTTTTTCTGCGCTTCGCGAATGTTTTTACAGGCGAGGTTTTTCTGCATCAGATCCTGATCCAGGCCCGTCATGGCAATAGCGATCAAAGCGCCGCTGACAAATTGTTTTACAAAGTGGTTCGGGTCTGTCAGGAAATTGTCGAAGAAAAAAACCTGACCGTAACGCCCGCCCATGACAGATGAAAACAAGCCGCCGCCACTCAGATTCAACGCTTTTCCGATGGTAAATACCGTAAACACCAGGGCCGCCAGGAAAAAAGTGGTCATGATGGTATCCGTCCAGATGATGGTTTTTAGCCCGCCTTTGTAGGTATAACCATAAATGAGGGCCAGCATAATGATAACCGTAACGGCAAAAGGAACCCCCAACGCATCGAACACAAACATTTGTAACACACTGGCTGCCAGGAACATACGCGCGGCGGAACCAAGCGTTCGCGATAGCAGAAAAAATCCGGCGCCGGTTTTATATGACCACCAGCCGAAGCGTTGTTCCAGGTAGCCATAAATGCTGGTCAGGTTGAGCCGGTAGAACAATGGCATCAATACGGTGGCGATAAACAGGTACCCCAGCAGGTAGCCGAACACCACCTGCATATACGAAAAGGCCATATTCAGCCCCGTACCTCCTACCGCTCCGGGAATACTGATAAAAGTAACACCGCTGATGCTGGTGCCGATCATCGCATAGGCGACCACATACCAGGGTACTTTTCGATTTGCGAGAAAGAACCCTTCGTTGCTTACGCCACGCCCGGTATACCAGGCTACGCCGACGAGCATGGCAAAGTAGAGCAGTAAAACAATCAGTACAAGCGAGGGGGTGAGATGAACCATAGTGCAATGGTACTTGTCAGAAATGGAATTGTGTTCTCTTTTTTCTAAAAAAATTTTGCAAATCTACTCAATTCAAAAGCATACACCGAGGTTAATCGGGATTTTTTATAAATTGTACAGAGCGGCTATTTTCATGAAAAAAAAGATATGAATTATTGAAAAGTATTTTACGTTTGTCTTGCGGCAGTTTGTTATTTGGTGAAATGTTGTGTTAACCAAATGATAAGCCCGTTTTCATTATCTAATCAATTTTTAACTCAAACTATTCTGTTATGAAGTACAAAAATTTAACCCGACATTTCGGGTTAGCCGCACTGCTATGGCTGGGTGGCATTCAGGCGCTCCTGGCGCAGTTTACGATCACTGGCCGAATCACCGATAATAATGGTGAAGCCCTTCCAGGCGCTACTGTTGTCGTCGTCAGTACCCGAATTGGTACGATCACGGATTTGAATGGCGAATACAAGTTGCAGGCGCCCGGCACAACTGCCCGCATTTCTGTTGCCTACACGGGTTACAAATCCATTACCATGGAAGTGTCGTCCTCCAATCCACGCGTGGATATTGTCATGGACGATGATTTCTCCGGACTGGATGAGGTCGTCGTTTCCGGTATTGCGACCAATGTCAAACGGGCGAATCTGGCCAATGCCGTATCTTCTATTACCAGCAGCGAATTGGTAGGAACCACCGTGCAGTCCACCATGGACGGGGCCTTGTACGGCAAACTTACAGGCGTTAATATCATTTCCAACTCCGGCGCGCCGGGCGGCGGCACCACCGTTAAACTTCGCGGCATCACCACCCTGAATGGTAATTCGCAACCTTTGTATATTGTGGACGGGGTGTATTATGACAACTCCTCGTTTGCCCCTAATGTCAACTTTATCTCTCAGGCTGCCGGACAGGGCAGTAACGCTAACCAGGATAATCCTTCCAACCGCGTAGCCGACCTCGATCCGGAGGACATCGAGCGGATAGAAGTGTTGAAAGGCGCTTCCGCTGCGGCTATTTACGGATCGCGCGCTGCGGCGGGCGTTGTGATTGTGACGACCAAACGGGGTACCCGCGATGGTAAAGTAGGCGTAAATTTTTCACAATCTGTTGGTTTTCAGCAGCAACTGCGCAAACTCGGCGTTCGCCAATGGGATGCAGGCAAAGTAGAAGCATCCTTTGGAGCAGCCCAGGTACCTGTTTATCAGCAGGCTGTTCAGAACGGTAAAATTTATAATTATGAAGATGAACTATACGGTGAAAGGGGAATGCTGAGTACCACACGGCTTTCTTTAAACGGCGGTTCTGAAAAATTTGGCTACTTCGCCGGCATTACCCGTAAATCGGAAGATGGTATCGTTAAAAATACCGGTTACGACAAAACATCCGTGCGGCTCAACCTCGATACGAAGGTGTTTTCATGGGCCGATCTCCAGTTGAGTATGAATTATGTCACCTCTACTGCTGATCGCGGCTTTTTTAACAACGATAACACCTCTACCACGTTGGGGGTCTCCTTTGTATCCACCCCAGCCTGGGCCGATCTCTTCCCGGATGACAAAGGCAATTATCCGAACAACGGATTCGCTCCATCCAATTTCCTGCAAACGCGGGATTTGGTCACGAACAATGAAAAAGTAAACCGTGTCCTGGGGGGCGGTATCGGTACCTTCCGCTTATGGAACAATGAATCGAATGCGCTCAACCTGTATATCCGGGGTGGGGTAGATCAGTACACCCTCGAAACACGCTCGTTATTCCCGCGCGAATTACAGTTCCAGAAAGACGGCAACGGTACCAACGGCGCTTCTATTCGCAGTGTCGCGGTCAGCAGAGGCGCTAATATCGCCGCCTTCCTGATACATACCCTCACCATGGATAACAACCTCTCCTTCCGCTCGCAGGCAGGTGTTACCGAGGAAAATCTGGATCAGGACTACACCAATGCCGTTGCCACACAACTCATTGGCGCACAGACAAATCTGAATCAGGCAGGTTCTATTCAGGTCAATCAGAATCGCCTGAAACAGATTGACAGAGGCTTTTTTGTACAGGAAGAGGTGAACTTCCAGGACATGGTCATTTTTACCGCCGGTTTGCGCGGCGATAAATCGAGCCGAAACGGAGATGCCAACAAACTATACTACTATCCGAAAGCATCGCTGGCCCTCAATGTGCATGAAATGACCAGCCTGGGCAACACGGTCAATCAGTTGAAATTCCGCGCAGCATACGGTCAGTCGGGCAACTTTGGTCCTTTCGGAGCCACCTATACGCCCCTGACGCCGAGTATTATCGACGGCAGTACGGGTTCGCTCATCGGTACCACGCTCGGTAACACAACCATTGGGCCGGAGCGGCAGACAGAGATCGAAACCGGTTTCGACCTGGGTTTATTGGATGGTAAAATCAACCTGGAATTCACCTATTACAGCAAAAATATCAAAGACCTGATTCTGTTGGTCAATACGCCCAGCGCTTCCGGGTTTACCAATGCCTGGCAAAATGCAGCCGACCTGGAAAACAAAGGATTCGAGATCGCTGTGGATGCTACGCCGCTGCGCGGAAAATCGCTCACCTGGAACACACGCCTGAGTTTCTGGCGCAATACAGCGCTGATCAGCCGCCTGGATGTGCCGGCCTACAACCTGGGCGCATTCGGTGCTACCCTGGGAACGTACCGCATCGAAGAAGGCAAATCGCCTACCCAACTGGTGGGTATCGACCCCAATCCGGAAGAAAACGGCGTGCGGGTATTCGGCAATGCAGAGCCTGATTTCCAGATGGCTTTCAACAATGCCTTGCGCTACAAGGATGTCCAGTTAAACTTCCTGTTTCACTGGAAAAAAGGAGGTGAAAATATCAACCTGAGTACGCTCCTGTCCGATATTTTCGGCACCAGTGCCGACTACGACGATAAAGGAGTAGACCCGACCAACGCCCAGGCAAATGGTCCTTATCGCCTGTCGCAATTAGGTGTGTCTGCACAATCATGGATCGAAGATGCCGGTTACCTCCGTTTGCGCGAAGTAGGACTTACCTACCACCTGCCTTCCAGTTGGTTTAAGGACAAGGCAAAGTTCCGGGCAGGGCTTTCTGCACGCAACCTGCTGAATTTCTTCAAATACAACAGTTATGACCCGGAGGTATCCAACTTTGGTACCAGTGCCATTTCTTCCAACGTAGAGGTGACGCCATTTCCATCTGCCAAGAGTTTCTTTTTCACCATCGGCGCTTCTTTCTAAGCATGATTCGTGCACATGAAACTCAGCGCATTCATTTTCAAAAAATAACAACATGATACGGCGAAATATTTCCAAAATCATACTGCCAATGCTATTGGCAATCGGGTTTGGGGCTTGTAAAATCGAGACCATTGAAGACCCGAACAACCCCAGCGTAGGGGCCATTATTGAAAACGCTTCTTTAAGTGAAATTCAAAACCTGGTGACAGGCATTGAAGGCGGAATGCGCCTCAATCTTGGCACCCATTACGATGGCGTGGGTGCAATCGGGCGCGAAATTTACCGTTTTTCCACCTCCGATCCCCGTTTTACCTCCGACTTGCTTGGTAAAGGTTCGGCCATACTGGATAACAATACCTTCTACACGACCAATCCTTATTCTGCGCGTTATCGCACGGTAAAAAATGCGAATATTCTGATCGAAGCGGTAGACAATTCCACTTCTATTACCAGCGATGCACTGAGAAATGCAGCAAAAGGATATGCAAATACCATCAAAGCATACCAATTGCTCATGGTCTGGGTATTACAATATGACAACGGTATTCGGATCGATGTGGCTGACCCGGATAATCTCGGGCCATTTGTCGGTGAAGGCGATGCTAAGGCCTCTTTACGCGCCATCGCAACCTTACTGGACGAGGGCTACGCTCAACTAAATGCGGGCGGCGATGCTTTCCCGTTCCGGCTGGGAAGCGGTTTTGCAGGGTTCAATACACCTGAAACTTTTGCTGAAGTAAACCGCGCGATCATAGCCCGCGTACACCTGTACGACGGAAACTGGGATTCGGCACTGACAGCGCTTGGAAACTCCTTTTATGACTTGAACGGCAACTTAAACAGTGGTGTTTTTCATACTTTTTCCACTGCAGGGGGCGATGCGCTCAATCCACAATGGTATCCATTGGGCGCTACCGGCGAGTCGCGCGTGGCCCATCCTTCCTTTGTGACGGATGCAGAAGCGGGCGATTTGCGTTTAAGTAAAGCAACCCTGCGCGATGAAGTGGAATTTCAGGATGGCTTGTCCAGCAATTACGACCTGTCGGTATATGCTACCAATGCTTCTCCGATTCCCCTGATTCGCAACGAGGAACTGGTACTGATTTTTGCGGAAGCGAATATTCAGAAAAATAATACGACCGATGCTGTCAATGCGCTCAACCGGGTCAGGAATGAAGCCAATCTGCCCGACTATTCAGGTGGTACCGCAACCAGCGATCTGATCAATGAATTGCTCCGGCAGCGCCGGTATTCATTATTTGGTGAAGGTCATCGCTGGGTGGATCTGCGCCGGTATGACCGGCTCAATACGTTGCCCATCGATCGCGCCGGCGATGATGTGTGGGTGAAGTTCCCGCGGCCCGCGAATGAGGATTGATTGGTAGGTTGATAAGGGTTGATGAGGGTTTATAAAGGTTGATAAAGGTTGATAAAGGTTGATAAGGGTTGATGAGGTTGATATTCATCCACTCGAAAAAAGCAGAATAATTGCATTTTCGAGTGGATGAATATCAACCTCATCAACCCTTATCAACCTTCATCAACCTTTGTTCTTCTGCCTTCTAAAATACTCCCTAAAAGAAATCATCCGCTGCTGCTCCTCGTCCCAGAGTTTGTTAAAAACGCAGCGCAGGCTTTGCCAGAAAGTAATTTTGTTGGCGACCTGGTCGAGCACCGGGTTTTCGTGGTGGCAGCGCGCCAGTTGATAATTCGGCACCAGCGGATTCAGGTGGTGGATGTGGTGATAACCGATGTTTCCGGTGAGCCAGTGCATCAGGCGGGGCAGTTTGTAATAGCTGCTGCCCTGAACCGCTGCCAGGATATAGTCCCATTTATCTTTCCACTGTTTATAGGTTGTTTCATGCTGGTGCTGTACATAAAAAAACCAGATTGCGATGGTTCCAAAAGCCACCAGAATGGGGAAATGTACCAGTAGAAAGGCTTGCCAGCCCAAGAAAAAAATAATGGTCGAATGAATCGTCAACAGTAGGATATTGTTCCACATAAGGGATCGGTTGACAACTTCCCATCCTTTCAACCGGATGATGGGAAAACGATTGTTGTAAAAAATATAGAAGAGCGGCCCGAGGACGAAAAGCACGGGAGCACTGCGGAAAATCATATATTTTATTTTTCCGAAGCGGCTTAATTCACTAAACTCCTCGACAGTCAGCGTATTGATGTCGCCAAGGTCGCGGTTTTCGCCCAGAATACCGTTGTGTCCGTGGTGGTAATTGTGGTTTTTAGCCCAGTATCGGAAGGGCAGAAAAGTCAGAAAACTACTTGCAGCGCCGATAATATTATTCGCTTTGCGGGAAGCCGTGAAGGACTGGTGACCGCAGTCGTGCTGAATAATAAAAATGCGAACGAGAAAAAACGCATTGACGATCGCCAGCGGCAAAACCAGCCAAAACGATACATCAACCAGAAAATACATCGCTACCCAGATGGCTACGAAGGGTAAAAACGAGTTAAGTATTTGAATAACAGCCTTTTGTGTGTCGGGGAGTTGATAGGATTTTACGATGGCAGGCAGACGTTGGAGAATGGAGGGGTCGTACTTGTGCTGAAAATTTCCCATTGAGATCAATAATTGTTTAAGTCAGGGGTGAATACCATGCTTCAGCCGGGCTCACCCAAATCGCCGTCAAAAGTCCGTCATTTTGTTGAAAATTTTCAACGTGCAATGTTATTTTTACTGCGAATAAACAACGAAGAAGTCCGAAGTGCGAAGTCATCAGTCCGAAGTGTGCGGAAAGTGGCAGGTCTTCACTCTAAGGAAAGATAAAAACATCGTAAACCTGTGAAAGTTTCAGATAAACACATTGGTGTTACGACCCCGCACTTCTTTTTTGGCTACTTTATGCACCAAACCGCACATTTTTTTACCACAACGGACACCAAGTGGTTTTCACAAAGGACACAAAGCGTAGAGTTGACTCGTCCCGCTTAGTATTTTCTATGAGCCTGGCATGAATCATCACAAATGACCAAAAAAGGAATGGTCAACTCTACGCTTGTG
>JALHMA010000151.1 GCA_022844265.1 Saprospiraceae bacterium
CATAACTTATAACTCATAACTCATCTCTCATAACTCACCCCTCATTCCTCACCCTTCACCCCTCATTCCTAATAAAAATGGCTACCCTGCAACAATTGATTACAAGCGGCAGAGATACGACTGTCCGCAACCTGAATTTACCTGAAAACAGGCCGGCTGGTCTGGAAATCCAGACCCTGCTGTGCGACCTGGGTCTGCTCGACCCAGAATTTACCGGCAGCGTTGCCCAACCCTTCGGCCCGGGCAGAAAAGCGGATGGGGCTTTCGGCCCCAATTCAATGTCCGCTATTTTTGAGTTTTACCGCCTGTCGGGCATTCCGTACTATTTCGACGGACAAATCCGGCATGACTGGCTCACGGCCCTTTCCTTAGCCTCGCCCGTGCTGCAAACACCTTTAATACTGCATCCGCTGCCGGGTGATGACGTTTCCGTGCTGCTGGCGAAACGCGTTTTGCGTTATATGGACAGTAAAAAATACTGGATTGCCCGCAGCCCGAACATGTACAATATCGTTTATGTGGAAGGATTTAATGCAGCAGGCACCAGTTTCAGCGACCCGGCCAATCAGTGGAATGACCGCCGCATGGTTATCCGTATACAACTGGGAGGACAACCGGAATTGATACACAATTTTGATGCAACTACCGAACCCGGTATTCCGGTTCGCTCGAAACCACATCCGCTGGGCATCGCGCGCATCGCTTTCGGACAGTACAAATCGTGGAAAGTAGGTATGCACAAAAACACACAGGTAGCCCTTCGCCAATCTTCCAATGTGCGGATTCACCGCGATAAAGACGCCAACGGTATCCGCACAGGGGATAAAATTTTTGTCGGCAGCGATTACGGTATCAACCAGCATTCCACCACCGTTAAAACAACCACGGTAGGCGACTGGAGTGCCGGCTGCCTCGTCGGGCGCGAATGGGGCGAACACCTGGCGTTTTTGAGCACCGTTAAATCTGATGTCCGGTACACCACAAATGCCAACTACCAGTTTATTACCGCAGTTATACCCGGTGATGAACTATCCGTATAAGTACCCGGAAGGGTCAAATCATGTTGCGATTTCTGTAAACATATTGCCCTGTGCAATGTTGCTTTTTACTCAAACACTCTAGCTATGTACAAAGTAAAATTTGGGGGAAAAAAAGGTAAAACCATCGAACTGGTAGAAAGCCCCGACCTGGTCGCCATCCGAACCAAAGGCAACAAAGAACTCGAAGATACGCCCATGAGCAGCCGCAGCCGCGAACTCGTGGGAGGCAGCCCTGAAGTGGCGGCCTTTCCGGAAGCGGGCGTAACGGTACGCCGTGTGTCGGATGAACAAGGACTGGAATCGACCATGAGCCGCCGCGATCAGGCGCGTGCTTCCCTCAAAAAAGATGAAAATATACGTTTTGCAGGCCGGGTGCTTCAGGATGCCAAAACCGGCGAGGTTATGCTTTACACCGAGAATTTTTTTATCAAATTCAAGGAGGATGTGACTGAAGCCGCCTGCCTCGCTCTCATCGAAAAATACCATTTAAAGGTAAAGTCCAAACTGTCCTTTGCAGTCAATTCGTATTTCGTGCAAGCCAGTGAGGGCACCGGGCTGGAGGTTTTTCAGATTGCGGAGGAAATACTCAAGGAAAAACAGGTAGAATTCTGTCACCCGGAATTGGTGCAGGAACGGCGTTTCAAAACCATCCACCCCCTGCAATGGCATTTAGGCAAAACCACAATCGGTGGTAAAGCCATCGATGCGCATGTCAATATCGAGGCGGCCTGGAAACATACCCGCGGCAAGGGCATCACCATTGCGGTGATCGACGACGGTATCGACACCGACCACCCGGAATTTGCAGGCCGCATCGTTCATCCCTTCGATGCCACGGAGAACAACGAACTCGCCCGACCGAAAGACAAAGAAGACAACCACGGCACTGCCTGCGCGGGCATGGCCTGCGCCTCGGGTTTGAAGGAAGGCGCCAGCGGTACGGCGCCCGAAGCGCTGCTGATGCCCATCCGGCTGCGTAGCGGCCTGGGAAGTATGGCCGAAGCCATGGCGTTCACCTGGGCTGCCGAACACGGCGCCGATGTCATCTCCTGCTCCTGGGGGCCAAGCGACGGCGAATGGTGGAATCCTTCTGACCCGGTGCACAAACACCTGACCGTGCTGCCCGACAGCACCCGCCTGGCGCTCGAGTACGCCCTCAAAAAAGGCAGGGAAGGCAAAGGTTGTACTATCCTGTTTGCTGCCGGCAATGGCAATGAAGACATCAAAAACGACGGTTACTGCTGCTACCCGGGCGTGATCGCAGTAGCTGCCTGCAATGATTCCAGCCGGCGCAGTGTGTACAGCGATTACGGCGATGCCGTTTGGGCGTGTTTCCCCAGCGGCGACTTCGGCTGGAAGCCCTTCCAGCATCCGGCGCCATTCAGCGAGGGCCTGCGCACGACCGACCGCATAGAAAAAGAAGGATATGACCCAGGCGATTATGCCAATACGTTTGGCGGCACCTCGGGCGCCTGCCCCGGCATGGCGGGCGTGGTAGCGCTGATGCTGGCAGTCAACCCCGGACTTACACCGCCCGAGGTAAAAGCCATCATCAGGGAGTCTTGCCAGAAAATTGACAAAAAAGAAGGCGAATACGACAAGGACGGGCACAGCGTCTTTTACGGCTACGGCCGCATCGACGCAGGTTTGGCCGTGTCCAATGCGCTGAAAAGCAGCACAAAATCCTCCGGCCCGGCCATAACCGGAATAGCCCGGTTTACACATTTCGGCGAACAACCCCTGCAATTGGGTGGCGTTCTGACCGGCCAATTCCAGACACCCCAGAAACTGCTGGGGCTTAGCCTGCAGCTGCGCGCTGCCACAAAAGGTTTGAAATTGCGCTATCGGGTCAATGTCCCGGGTCGGGGCATTCTTGAAAACCAGTCGGAAGGCGAATACGTCGGAACGACCAATGCCCGGCAGCGCATTATCGGTTTTGCCATCGAACTGGAAGGCGCCGCCGCCAATAAATACGACGTGGTATACGCCGCCCGGCTGAAAGGTGTTGCCGCCAGGGCCGTCGCTTCAAACGGCCAGTATTGCGGCACCGACAAAAAAACGGGTAAAACCGTAGAGGCAATTGCGGTGCAGATAAAAAAGCGCGCCCCAAAATAATTCCCCTTCCTAAGTTACTTAACTGTCTTTGTGCGTATGAACCTTGCAGGAGATTCCTGTAAAAGGGGTGTTTTTCTTATCAAAAAACCTTACTTCGATAAGTTTTTTGGATGAAAACTCTTTAACATTGCCCTGTCTAATTTTAACACATAACTCCTGCTTTATATTTGTAGGAAAAGCATATTGCAGTTTCGCTGTAATATGCTGACAATCAACACCTAATCCACTTTTTCCTCCCTTTCCAGTTCAAGTTAACCAATTTTACAAATAAAAGAACGCATGAAACAATTATTTACCACTCTTTCCATTGCAATCCTGTTTTTGCTGGTTCAGCAAGACACATTTGCACAACCGCTGCACGGGCTGACGCTTCGCAGTGTTTGGTACAACTATGAAAACCCGAATCCCGATTGGGACAATGTAGGGGATATTTTCGGCGATGCCGGCACGCGTGGCATCGAGATCGGCTACAATCGCCGGCTCGACAACAACACCTGGTTGGTTGTACCTTTTAAAATAGGCCTGGCTAATCGCAGATTGGGCAACGGACTCTCCACCAGCAGCGACTTGTTAAGCAACCTGGATCTGCTTGTACAGCAAAACCTGTTCAAGCATGGCAGCCTGATTAACCCTACGGTGCACCTCGGTGTCGGTACGACGTATAATTTTGACCAAAAGTTAGGTGATTTCAACATTCCTGCTGGTCTTGGCCTTAACCTCCGTTTGGCCGAAAACTTTTATGCCAGCGCGCAGACACAATACCGTTTCTCCATGGAAAATCGCCCGGGATGGCACCATTCCGTTGGCTTTACCTTCTACTTCGGATCGCCCGACCGCGATAAAGACGGTATTTCAGACGATGATGACAAATGCCCGGATGTCTTCGGCCTGGCGGCCCTCATGGGTTGCCCCGACCGCGACAATGACGGCATAGCCGACGGCGACGACAAATGCCCGGATGCCGCAGGCCTTGCGTCCCTGATGGGTTGCCCCGATACGGACGGCGACGGCATTACTGATCTGGAAGACCTTTGCCCCACCGTAGCAGGTCCGGCTGCATTTCGCGGCTGCCCCGATACGGATGGCGACGGTATTGCCGATGTCAACGACAGGTGCCCGCTTGAAGCAGGCCCCGCCAGCAACAACGGCTGCCCGATCTTAGACCGCGACGGCGACGGTATCCTGGACAAAGACGACGCCTGTCCAGATGAGAAAGGTGTAACCAGCGCAAGAGGCTGCCCTGACCGCGACGGCGACAGTGTGACCGACCGCAACGATGCCTGCCCGGATAAAGCCGGCAGCCCGATGCACCAGGGATGTCCCGATACGGATGGCGACGGCGTATACGACAACGATGACCGCTGCCCAACGGTAGCTGGTACTGTTGCGCTGAAAGGTTGCCCTGAAATCAAAAAAGAAGACAAGGCAAAACTGGAACGCGCCATCAAACTGGTTCAGTTTGAATCCGGCAAAGCGGTGCTGCTGAAACAATCCTATGCAGTACTCGACGAAGTGGTTTCCGTGATGAATCAGTACCCGGAATACAGCCTCAATATCAGCGGTCATACCGACAGCCAGGGCGATGATAAAATGAACCAGGACTTGTCTGAACGCCGCGCCAAAGCCTGCTACGATTACCTCGTCAGCAAAGGTGTTGCCGCTTCCCGCGTTGCTTCTGCCGGTTACGGCGAGAGCCAGCCTGTAGCAGACAACAAAACCGCCGCCGGTCGCGCTCAGAATCGTCGGGTGGTGTTTGAATTGTTGGTGAAGTAATATCCAGAATAGCATTCATTGGATTAAAAAAGGATTAGCGGGAGGTTTCCTGCTAATCCTTTTTGTTTTTTGCCGCCTCGGAAGGTGTTCCTCTCGCATCCATCCACTCAACCCCAGCGCCGGGGCAGTGTCTTTTTCGACCTGCCGCAAACGTACAGCAGGATACTCGCCCTGTTTCTCAAGAAGAAACAACCTATTGAAATTCAGTTTTGTGGAAGTATATGATAGTAAGCAACTACGGGTCGCTGCGGGTGTAGGGGTTGTGTCAAAAGGCCCAGCGGGCCTATATCTTTGTAGCCCTGAAAGCAAGTCTATCAGCCCTTTACCATCCTCCGCCAAATCACCCCCTCCTTCACCACCACCTTCAACCAATACCCTCCCGGCTCCAAACCCGCCCCGTCAACTCGAAACGGCATTTCCGAAAGACCTTCCGCTGCCCGTACCTGCCGCCCCTGCGCATCGTACAAAGTCCAGCCCGAAACAACACCTGGATAATCGACCTGCCAGACATTTCCACTCGGATTCGGCCATACCCGCAAGGATGCTTCCCCAACTTCCGAAGTAGCGACGCTTCCGCATTGTAACGTATTCAGATAGCCCCACAGCAGGTTATCGAATGCGATTGGCACCAAACCCGCCAGGCCCGGCAAACCCGCGTCATTGCCCTGCCGCACCACTACCCAGCCCTTGGAAGGCACAACATGGATTTTCTGGTCGTTTTTCCCCAGGGCCGCAAACATATCATCGGGGGCGTTGGGAATCAGTTTTCCCGGGATTTGAAATTGCAGGCCCGGCACCATGTAGGACGACTGGCCGTTGAGCCACCACAAGTAGCCATAAGCCAGGTTCAGGGTTTGAGAAGGGTGCGACATGGCGTACAGGTAATTCTGGTCATGCAGCAGGGTATCGCCGTTCCAGACGCCGTTGGCCAGCGTCAGCAGACCGAAACGGGCCATGTCGCGGGCGCGTCCATACATGATATGATCGATCCAGAGACCTTTCATGCCTACTTTGTCGAACAGGCGGGTTTTGGTAAACAGGTTGATGGATTGGTTGCTAGCCGCTTCAATCACATCATGCACCAGGTGATACACCCCGTTGTGGTATGCCCAGCGCGTGCCGGGCGCGGCAAGGAATTGCAGGCAGGAAGGATCAGTACAATTTGCCGGATCAGGGTCAGTTGTGACCGGTGTATCGTCTAATCCGCTTGTCATGCTGATCTGGTGGTGAATGGTAATGGCGCCTTCCTGCGCGGGTGTGCAACTCGTCCAGCCGTCGCCGAGGTAATCGGAGCTCGGATCATCAATACTGAACAGGCCTTCTTCCTGCGCCTGTCCAACGAGGAAGGCGCTAAGACTTTTGCCGGCAGAAGCCCAGTACCACAGGGAATCTTGCGTAAATGTGCCGAAATAGCGTTCCAGAACAATTTTTCCGTCTTTCAGGAGAATAAACGACTTGGTGTTGGTGGCTTCCAGGTAATGGTACAGGCTGTCGATTCTGTCCGGGCAGAAGCCGAGCGTGGAAGGTGGTATCATTTGCCAGCTGCTGCCCACCAACGGCGGGAAGTACAGGGGCGTGTTCTGGGAAAATAAAGTTATAGAGTGGACAATCAAAAAAAGGGAAAGCAGCGTTGCTCGGATAATCTTCATACGGCGGTTGTTTTAAACCTCCTTAGAGCGGCAAAACGGCCAAAGGTTTAAAGGGGTTGATAAAAGTTGATGAGGGTTGATAAAGGTTGATGAAGGTTGATGAAGGTTGATGAAGGTTGATAAAGGTTGATGAGGTTGATATACATCCGCTCAATAAAGTGACTCCTCACTTTTTTCGAGCGGATGTATATCAACCTCATCAACCTTTATCAACCCTCATCAACCTATAACCCGTCAATTCTCCACATAATACATATCAATTTCCCCTTTGTTCTTCGCCGCTATTTTCCCGCGATAGGTGCAGGGGAAGAACTCGCGGATCAATTCATACGCTTCTCCGGAGATATTGATTTTACCACCTTCTCCGGCTTGTTCTATGCGCGCGGCAATATTCACCGTGTCGCCCCAGATGTCGAACGCGAACTTTTTAGAGCCTACCACGCCGGCTACAACCGGGCCGTTGTGGATACCGATACGCGCCTCAAAAAGGGGTTGGCCTTTTTTTACGCGTTCAATGTTCCAGTCGGACAACCATCGTTGCATATCGCGGGCGGCGAGCACCATATTGCGCAACTGAGAGCCGCCGCCATTGGGCAGGCCTCCGGCGCACATATAGGCATCGCCGATAGTTTTTATTTTTTCGATGCCATGCAATGCGATAATCTGATCGAAAGCGCGGAAACAGGTGTCGAGTTCGCTGACCAGTTGTTGCGGACTGAGTACTTCAGCGATTTTGCTGAATCCTACGAAATCGGCGAATAAGACGCTCACATCGTCAAAGAAACGCGCATCGGTATGGCCTTTCTTTTTCAACTCATCTGCCACCAGCGATGGCAGGATATTGAGCAACAGGTTTTCGGAGCGTTCCTGTTCTTCCCGGATAATGATATTTTTTTCCTCCAGCAATTTGCTGTGCTGCCGGGCGCGAACGAAACTGAACAAGGAACCACCGGCCAGAAACAGCAGGGCGATCATGGCGGAGATGTAAAATTTCCGGTTGCTTTGCGCTTCGCTCAGGGCGAGTTGGGTATTTGCCGCTGCCAGCGAATCGATGCCGGAACGGAACACCATGGAATCGAGCAGAAAACGCTGCTGCATCACCATCATGGATGCCTTCATTTGCGCTTCCGTCATCTCATCTATGGCGGCTTGTTTGGCAGCCAACTGGGCCTGTAATTCCTGGCTTTCCTGCATCAGACGTACCTGGTCTGTTTTAAATCCGGTACCGGCATTGGCCAGGAGGTTTTGCAATTCGGCTAACTCCTGTCGCAATTCACCTTTGGAAACCGGCATATTTTCAGGACTTGCGATACTTTTTCCGCTCAAAACGGCTATTTGATCGTCGAGGATTGCTACTTCCTTCACCTTTCCCGCCCTTTCAGCCAGCATCCGCAGGTTCTGGAGGTTATCGATCAGGAGGGTTTTATTGCTGCTATTGTTTTGGCGCAGTACATCCCGGCTTTGTTCAAATTTTCCGGCAGCCTTTCGTTTGCCGCCCAGCATCATGGCTTTGCCGTGCCGGTTCAGGGCAATTGCCCGCAAGTCGGGTTGTTTTATTTTTTTGGCAAAGTCGGCGCCTTCTTCGGCCCATTCTGCCGCCTTGTCGAACTGCCCTTCTTCTATGCAGGCGTCTGCCAGGGCAATATACAGGGAAGCGCGTGCGGTGCCGTAGGCAGGGCGCAGCTGTTCTTCCAGTATCTGTATTTTACTGGTCTGGGCCGATAACATACCGTTGAACGCCTGTAATAACAGGCAACCCATGATGATCAGAAATTTTCTCATTGTATATACTTTACAATAACACTGCCAACATCAAACCTTCCACAAACGCAGGAACAACACTTCGAGGGCTAAAAATAACAAAGCAAAGATTACGCACCAGCGCCACAGCACAATGCCACGCTCCTGTTCACCTACGATTTGCGAGAAATTGGCCTCCGCAGTCTGGCTCAGCACCTTCATATTGGGAAGCAGTCCTTCCGATAATACTTCTTCGTTTTTATACGTCAGGTCACTCTCTTTGCGGTCGTAATTGAACGCATAAGCAGCCAGGGTGCTGTCGCCCTGCAACCCGAGCCGGTACCAGCCTGCGTCGCGCACCTGCGTTCCGGGCGTGAGCAATACTTTTGATCCAAAAATACGCTGTTCAGGGATGAATTCTTCCGCCGTAGATGCCGTAGGCGTCTTACCAGGGGCTGATTCTTCCACCGTTTTGCGCAATTTATAAATCGTTTCTCCTGCCGCAGAAACCTGGTGTCTGGCTTCCAGCACCTCGTCTTTCCCAATGGTATAGGCAATCTGACGGCCTTTGGCGCCCGCGATGGCCATTTTGAACAACATGGGCACAAAAATTTCACCGTTGCGCACCATATCATTCGTTTGTTCTTCGAGGGGGGCAGCGGAAAAATAAAGCGCTCCTTCTCCCTGCACATATTTTGCCAAAAGCGCCGAACCGTCGCGGTAACTCAGAATTTGTTCGCCGCGCGCCGGCGCCAGTTTGAAATTGCCCTGTGTGACGGGTAAACGCAGGTTGGCGCTTTTATTCAGAAAAACATCGCGGAATACAAACTCTTCCGTATTGATCTGGCTGGCCTGACGCACCACAGGCTCGAATCCGCCCAAAACGCCCGCATTAAAACCTTGCAAAAATGCGCTGTATGACGCAAGGTCGGCAGATGGAGACGGGAAAACCAGCACATTGCCGCCATTTTGGGCAAATGTTTTTAACTCATTCGCCAAACCGGAGGAAATAACCGGCAATTCATGGAGGACAATCAACTGGTAATTTGAAAATTTGGAATAATCCAGACTGCGCATGTCGGCATTGTCCAACTGAAAATACCTGGCGCCCAGGAATGCGTTGTTCAGGTATTTATTGGACTGTAATCCGTTGATAGCAAGCACGTTAATCCTTTCCGCCACATAAAAAGACAGGTAGTAATCGTCGTCAAACTGGACCGGAAAATCGGTGAGCGAGAGTTTGGCTTCGTGCCAGCCGGTATGCAGGATATTAAAACTCACCGTGTCCATACGGCTGCTGCGGGCAGGAATACTAATGGCGCCAACGGGTTTGGATTGTCCGTCGTGGCGCAGGCTCAGCCGTATTTCCTGGGCTTCTTCATCGCTTCGGTTGCTGAGTTTGACCAATAAATTGGCCGGTTGATTCAGGATTTGTACCGGGCTTTCAAACCAGACGCTGTCGACAGATACATTGCGTTCCTGTACCGCCCGCATGGGCACCAGATTGACCTGAAGCAGGGTATCTTTAAAATTGGCGACATCGGCAATGTTGGACTGAAAATCACTGACCAAAAAAGCGATTTTATTTTCCTGTTTTCCGGTATTCAGGCATTGTTGCTGGCGAATCAATACTTTGGAGAGTTCGCGCGAGGACGGACTGGTTCGGATTTCCTCAATCCGGTTTAGGGCGTCTTCCTGGCTCACCAGGCGCTGGTCGCGGCCTTCAAAATCATTGGTCAGCACCTGAAAACGGTCGGCAACATCGTATGCGCCGATAATATCCCGGGCGCGCTGTTTGGCTAATTCCAGCAAAGGCGCATCTTTCGATAATGCATTCATACTAAATGAATTATCGACAAAAACACTCACGGCTCGCTCCCCTTTTTTCACCCCGGACGAAAGCGGAATAAACGGCTGCGCAAAGGCTAACACCATCGCGGCAATCGCCAGGCATCGCATGAGCAACACCAGCAGGTTGCGCAGTTTTTGCCGGTTGCTCGTTTCTTCCTTAACTTCCTTTAAAAAACGTACATTCGTAAAATATACGCGTTTGAAACGCCGGAAATAAAACAGGTGAACGATGATCGGAACAGCTATAACCGCCAGTGCGGCCAGAAACGCGGGAAAGAGAAATTGCATATTGGAGACCTGATACGGATTTTATCGGTAGTGTCTGTTAGACGGTTTTTTTGGAGAATTGTTTTAAAGCGGTGCAAAAATGCAAGTTTTAACGCAAACGGACGAAGGATTCGACAATATCGCCCAAACTAACACGGAATGGCAAAAACAACGGATATTTGCGGGGCCAGAAGGTGAGACATCCCGCTTGGCATTTGCTTGTATTTTGGGTCCGGTTTTTCAGGCCTGTAATTGTGAATCGTGTTTAGTGTATGGTGTTTAGTGTTTCGGGCGCTTCGCCTTTGGCATTTGTGAAAATTCGACCAAAATATCAACTACTGCCAAAGGCGAAGCGCCCGAAACACTAAACACCATACACTAAACACGATTCACGATTACAGGCCTGAAAAACCCAAACCCAAACCAATAGAGCGGCCAAAAGGGACGTCTCTCACTCTCTCACTCTCTCACCTCTAAAAATGCGCGCCTACCACGATCTCCTTCGCCATATCCACCAGAATGGCGCCCGCAAAAGCGACCGCACCGGCACCGGTACCATCAGCGTATTCGGTTATCAGATGCGTTTTGACCTCAACGAAGGGTTCCCGCTCGTGACCACCAAAAAGGTGCACCTGAAAAGTATTATCCATGAACTGATCTGGTTCCTGAAAGGCGATACGAATATTGCCTACCTGAAGGAAAACGGCGTATCCATCTGGGATGAATGGGCCGATCCTGCGGGCAACCTCGGGCCGGTATACGGCAAGCAATGGCGTTCCTGGGCAGCGCCCGATGGCCGTACGATCGACCAGATCAGCGAGGTGATACAAACCCTGAAAAAAAATCCCGACAGCCGCCGCATTATCGTGTCAGCCTGGAATCCCGCCGACCTGCCCGATATGGCGCTGGCGCCCTGCCACTGCCTGTTTCAGTTTTACGTGGCAGATGGCCGGCTCTCCTGCCAGCTGTATCAGCGCAGCGCCGATGTGTTCCTCGGGGTGCCGTTCAATATTGCTTCCTACGCGCTGCTGACCCTGATGATCGCTCAGGTATGCGACCTGCAACCCGGCGATTTTATATGGACAGGTGGCGATACCCATTTGTATATCAACCACTTGGAACAGGTTAACCTGCAACTGTCCCGCACACCGCGGCCTTTGCCGGTTATGAAAATTAACCCGGCCGTGCGGGATATTTTCGACTTTCAATATGAAGATTTTGAATTGCTGGAGTACGATCCGTATCCGGGGATTAAGGCGCCTGTAGCAGTGTAGTGTTTCGTGTATGGTGTTTAGTGTTTGGGGTACTCTGCCTTTGGCATTTGTAAAAATTTTGGCCCTAAACGCCGGTGGTTGACCTTTGTGCCAAATTTTCACAAATGCCAAAGGCGGAGTACCCCAAACACTAAACACCATACACTAAACACTCAAAACGCGTTGTCTCATCGCTTCATACAGCACTATCCCCGCCGCCACGCTCACATTGAACGAATCAAAATCCGTAGCCTGTGGAATTTTGACCACGGCATCCGACATTTTGATCAATTTGTGGTGGACGCCCTCCCCTTCCGAACCCATCAGAATGGCTGTGGGAATACTCAAATCGGCCTGGTACAGCGGAATAGCGCGGTCGCTCAGGGCCGTTGCCACCACCTGCACCCCGCACTCCTGCAACCATTCTACCGTGCTGAACAGGCTGCGCACCCGGCATATCCGAATTCTTGCCAATGCACCTGCCGACGCTTTCATGGCCTCTTCATTCGCCGGCGCCGAACCGCTTTGCGGGATGATAACGGCTTGCACGCCTGCACACTCCGCCGAGCGGCAGATAGCCCCGAAATTGCGCACGTCCGTAATGCCGTCCAGCAGCAGCAGCAAGGGCACCTGGCCCTGCTCGAATACAAAAGGCAACACATCTTCGATCGACTGAAAAGCCACCAGCGCCAGATAAGCAATGACACCCTGGTGGGTTCCATTGGTCATTTTATTCAGTTTTTCACGCGGAACTACCTGTAGCGGAATGCCGTATTCCTTCGTCAGGTGCCGGATTTCCTTTTCCAGTTCGCCCCGCACGCCCTGCTGGAAATATACTTTTTCCACTATTTTCCCGGCCCTGATCGCTTCAGTGACGGGGTGGTGTCCATAAATCAGATTCTTATCTACTGCCATTGTGTGGTGTGTGGTATTTCGTGTGTGGTGTTTGGAGTGCGTTGCCTTTGGCAATAGTGAGTGGCTTGGTCGGAGCGCCCTAATACTGTGTCATCTAGATTTTTGAATATTCGAGGATGCGAGTATTTGAGTATAAATGATTCGTTATCAGTCAGATACTCGAATACTCAAATCTTCAGATACTCAAAAAAATTAGGC
>JALHMA010000152.1 GCA_022844265.1 Saprospiraceae bacterium
CTTTGGCTTTTGTGGAAATTCCGGTCAAGCTACCCACGGATGCCAAAAGTGAAGCGCCCGAAACACCAAACACGAAACACGGGCTTGGGCGAAGCGCCCGAAACACGAAACACCATACACGAAACACACTCTATCGCTCCAGGTAACCAATATAACCGTTAATCAGCTTGCGGCACCTTTGGATTTGAAAATTTAGGCTCTCGAGTACACTATCAGAAATATAATCAAGTTCGTGAGCAATAACAACTTGGGTTTCTAATTCAAATAGCGAACCTCTAGCGGTGTACATAAATTGGGCCTTGTCCTTGTTAGTGCGTCGCCCGCTCCCTTCTGCAATATTGGAAGGCATTGAAACCGCTGCCCGTCTCATCTGATTGGTGAGGCCAAAAAGTTCATGTTTGGGCAAACTCTCCGTGAATTTGTAAGTGATAATCGCAAGGTGTTTGGCTTCTCTCCAAACATCTAATTCTTTAAAATCTATCATAAAAGCGTGTTTTTTTATATTAAAAAAACACAAATTTAACTCCTCATTTCAAAATACCAAATACCAGCACCCTCAAGCCCGTGTTTGGTGTTTGGTGTATAGTGTTTCGGGCGCTTCGCCTTTGGCAGTAGTTGGTCTTTTTGGTCAAATTTTTACAAAAGCCAAAGGCGAAGCGCCCGAAACACTATACACCAAACACCATACACGGGCTTGGGCGAAGCGCCCGAAACACCAAACACCAAACACCAAACATTCACCTGCCGCCCGTCACCACCTCGATATACCCGCTCAACACATCCGGGCGCAGCACAATGCCGCTTACACGTTTTTCATACACTTTACACACATAGAAGTACGTTCCTTCCGCGACGGATTTGCCTTCTTCGTTGGTGCCGTCCCAGTTGATCTCCGGATCCTGGGTCTGGAATACCAGCGTGCCCCAGCGGTTAAACACCTGCAGGTCAATACGTTCTACAAAGCGCCAGCCCGGGAACGGCGTGAAGCGGTCATTCCGGTCGTCGCCGTTGGGTGAAAAAGCATTGGGCAGTTCATACTGCGGACAGTTGTCGACACAAACAAGCGCACTTTTGGCACTTTCATTTCCGACAGAGTCAACCACCGATACGGCATAACACCCGGCTAACCCTTCTTCCAGGCTGTGCACATATGTATTGTTGGTCGCGTCGCCCTGTTCGGCCAGTAGTGTGAAAGGCGTCCCTTCGGCTTCCGAATACCAGATGCGGTACAGCACGGCATCATCCGTGCCGGAACAGGCCACATTGGGGTTGGTCCACATCAGGTAATTTTCATAAGGCGGATCAGGCAGATTGATTTCACCATCATTACATAAGTTGGTAATGCTTAGCACTGGAGGGCAGGGTGGAACGGTATCAAGCGGAATGCCGCATTTTTCCTGAGAAAGGTTGATGATCGGATCAATGACGCCGCCGATACTGTAAGTGCCTACGCTGCGGACGTAGTAACAATAGCCCTGTCCGTTGACCAATCCGCCGTCGGCGTACAAGGGAACCGTGGTGGTGCCGATGGAGTCAAATTGCCCGGAAACATCATTCAACCTGAAAATATCGTAGCGGTAATTGTCCCAGGGCGTCAGTTCCTGCCAGGTAAGGATATTTGTCTGGTCGGTCGACTGAATTTGCAGAAATACGGAAGAGGCTTCATTGGTTGTGCCAAGGGGCGTATTTTGCCCGTTGACGTAAAATGCGACCTGGTAATGATAAGGGTTGTTCTGGGTGTTCAGATTCTCATCCACAAACATCGTGTCATTGGCCTGCCAGAAGTTAGCGGCCGTAAACGATGCGCCGGGCACTTCGGTCAATCCGCCCGGTCCGAATCCCGTTCCACGCAGCAACTGGTAGCGGTAAGGGCCGGCATTGATGAAGGTGTCGAGGTCGGCGGCAACGGGTTTCGACCACTGTATTTTCATTTGCCCGGTTGCCGGATCCGTCTCCAGTACGGATACATTCGTGATGAGCGGCAGGTCGCGCGGCAATTGCACACAAACTTCTTCGGAAGGCAGGCTTTCCACGATATTATATGGATAACCGCCGCCGGAAATACTGGCAAATTTTGCCAGAATCCGGTAACAATACGTGCGGCCGCGCTGCACCTGGGTATCTTTAAAATAATAGCGGCCATCCTGCATCTGTTTTGTCACAAAAATCAGTTCCGTATATCCTTTGCCACCCAGGCCCGGATCGCAGGTATCAAGCGGAAAAGGATTGGAGCCTTCGCGCCGCCACACGGAAAATCCAAAAAAATAGTTGTTCAAAGCGTCTTCGCAGATATACGGTTTTTCCCAGGTGACAACCACTTCTCCCGGACTGGCCTGCGCCTCCACATCCAGCGGCGGCGGCCCCACTACTTTGATGGCTACCGTTTTGAGATCGGCTAATTTCGGATTGCCCGAATCGGTGGCTTTGAACACAACCGAGTAGGGGTAGTTGGATATATGTTCGCAGGTAGTGGTCCAGCGGAAAGTCCCCGTGACGGGCGGATCCTGCGGGGTTCCGGGCGCATCAAAAGAGGCCGGGCTGGGCAACAAGGTATCAAATGGGCCGCCGACAGCGGTGAGCAATACTTTGTCGTTGGAGTCCGGATCGTTGGCGACCGCTTCAAATTCGATGGTCGTTCCTGCTACAACGCATATTTGATCGATGGATTCGACCACAGGCGGATTGTTTTGACAGGCATCCACAAAAATCTGCATGTCGCGGATGGTCGTATCAATCGGGACGCCATTTCGCCACGACACGACGATAATGGCCAGGTTGTAATCACCTGCCTGTTGCGGACTGTTCCAGAAAATATCGCCGTTAGAGGGATTGATGGTGAGTATGTTGTCGGGGCCGGGCGAAATCTGGTTGGGATAACTGTAATTCGGTACCGGTGTGCCGAGTCCCTGCAAAGGCTGAATCAACCCATAAGACAAGCTGTCTCTGTCCGGGTCGAAAGCGTTGGGGTTGTGCCGGAATGGTCGGCCCACACAGGCATTGTCGATCGGGTCCTGTTTCAGATAAGGTGTTGTATTAAACCCGCCAAACTGCGGATCCTGAAAAATGTAAATGGTCTCGATATGAAACGGCACGTTGTCCGAAGAAGGCGGATTGACATTGATAATACCCGCAATACGATTGGGGTCGGTCATCGAAATGCGATAGGCTGCCGGCCCGGCGTAGGTATGCTCTATGACATACGTGTTGTATTTCAGGTCGCCGGGCAGAAAAATACCTTCCCCGTTTCCGTTGTTGCGGGGCACATTCTGGCAAGGCGTTCCATCTCCCCAGCAGATAATCAGCGTGTCGCGGTCGGCGTTCACACTGCTGGCTTTGGTCCAGGTGATGATGGTCGCCCTGATGGTAAGCGGACCGATTTGCTCAATATGGATTTCACCTGCGCGATTGTGCGTAGCGAATAGAAAGACCGGCGCAGCCAGGCAAGCAAGCAGGAGAAAAAGTTGCCGTATTGTCATGTTTTCTGCCTAAATTTAGTGTGAAACAGGTTTGGGATGTATATTGATGAAGCCTTACTGACCGAAGTTTGTTCTACCCTTAACAGGTTCAAGCGCCCAACGTTTACCATATAACGAACAAGATTCAAATAATTTTTCGGAGGGAATCATAAAAATCCGTTTTTTTGCCCAAATACGCGGATTAAACTCCCTGTTCAGATACTAACCTTCCTGATTATGCTGCTTTATAACGTTACTGTTACCATCGACCTGGATGTACACCAAGATTGGCAACGCTGGATGCAACATTCCCATATCCCCGATGTCATGGCAACCGGGATGTTTATGTCCTACCGCATGTGCCGCTTAGTCGGACACGAACATACCGATTCCGAAATTTATACGGTGCAATACCTCGTCAAAGACATGGTGCACCTGCACCGCTACCAGCAGGAATTCGCGCCGGCTTTGCAGGAGCAGGTGCGGGCGCGGTACGACGGGAAGTATGCGGTATTCAGGACGGTGATGGAGGTGGTGGATCACAATGAGAAGATGTGAGGGGCAAGAGGCAAAGAGCAAAATGCAAAGGGCAAGAGGCAATGTTTGGCGCTTGGGCGCGATGCTGCTTTAATGAAGCAAACTGAATTGTGGAGATTCCAGTATATCATTGCTCAAAACCTGGCGCAATGAAATCAAGATAGTTGCCCGGTGTGATGACGGTGGTTTCGACATTGTCATAGGCATTTAAAAAAGTTTTTGGGAAGGACGCCTGCGCCATAGCGTTCCATTTAAACTCAAAGGCCGATAAGATGCCGTTTTTTTCTTCCAGGTAATCAATTTCTTGCTGCTGTGTCGTGCGCCAAAAGTAGCGGTTAGCAAAATACTGGTGATTGGCAAGCCATTTGGCACGCTCGCTTACGAGAAAGTTCTCCCAGAGCGCCCCCGCATCGGTCCTCAAATCTACGGGCTTAAAACTGTTGATGATGGCGTTTCGGATGCCGTTGTCGTAAAAATACACTTTCCTGCTTTTCTTCAATTCATTGCGCACATTGCGACTGAAGGCAGGCAATCGGAACACGACAAAGGCTTTTTCGAGCAAATTGAGGTAACGTTGAATGGTAGCCTGATCCGTACCGGTCAGTTGAGCCAGTTCATGATAATTGACCTCGCTTCCAATCTGTAGCGCAAGCGACTGCAACAGTTTTTCTATTACTTCCGGTTTTCGGACATCATGAAAGGTGAAAATATCTTTATATAAATAGCTACTACTCAGTTGCCTTAGCAGGGCTTCCTCTTTTCCAGGTCTATTGATAATTTCCGGGTACATACCATAAATCATGCGGTGGGTGAGCAAGCGCCTTTCAGATGTTTCGCCGTGATGACGCAACATTTCCTCCGTCGATATAGGCAGAAGCATGAACTCCCATTTGCGACCGGTAAGCGGTTCGTTGATTTCATTAGCCAGGTCCAGAGAGGAGGAACCGGTGACCAATAGTTGCAGCGACCGGATTTTATCCGTGAATAATTTAAGCGTCAGCCCTATATTTTTTACCCGTTGGGCCTCATCGATCACAACCAATCGGGCATCGCCTATCCAGGCTTTTAACTCGGTAGACGTGGCTTCGGCAAGGCGATGCCTGATGTCAGGTTCGTCACAGTCCATCCAAAGTAGTTTGCCCTGGTAGCGCGCTGTTATTTTCTCCAATAAAGTAGTTTTTCCAACTTGTCGGGGGCCAATCAGGATGACTGCTTTACCTCCTTCAAGGTGTTCCTCTACAGTAGGCAATAATATTCGGTCAATCCACATGAATAGTGACTTATTATAATTTTGATAATCAAGCACTTACAAAAAAAGTATTGTAAATAATTATGCTTGATGGATAGATATAACGTGTATTTTGAAATGCAAATTTAAATTATTTATTGACTATAATCATAAATTATTATGATTATTTATGAATACAAATCAATATTTTGCAGAAATATCCACTGTTTTCTACTAAACGCCTCGCGTAACAGGACGTCTCATTCCCGTTCCCAAGTGAAAATATAGATTTCCTTATTTTAACTTGATGCCTTTTCTGCAATTATAAACTACTTCAATGCCAAGAAAAAGGGCAAGGGGTGAGAGGCAAAGAGCAAAAGGCAAGTGCCACTCGCGTTGCCCCTTGCCTTTTGCCCCTTACCCCTTGCCTTTTACCTACTCAGGCTGCATCTCCCATTTCTCCGGCGAACGCCACAGCGCAGAAAGCAGCAATTCCCGCATAAAGAAGAACTCTTTGGGCAGTTTATCGTACATTTTTTCAAAAAGTTCCTCGTGCGAGAGCAGTTCTTTTTTGCCGGGTTCTCTTTCGATGGCCATGATTTTGGAAAAATTATCTTTCGTAAAATTTTCCAGGCCGCGCCAGTCCAGGTCTTCGTACCGCGGCATCCAGCCTATGGGGCTTTCTACTGCCGATGCTTTACCCCTCAGGCGCTGAACAATCCAGATCAGCACACGGATATTGTCGCCGAAGCCTGGCCACAGGAACTTCCCGTTTTCATCCTTACTAAACCAGTTGACGCTGAAAATCCTGGGTGCATTGGGCAAGTCGCGACCAAATTGCAGCCAGTGGTTGATGTAGTCGCCGATATGATAACCCATAAACGGAAGCATAGCAAAAGGGTCTCTTCTCACTTTGCCGATTTCGCCGAAGGCGGCAGCCGTCATTTCGCTGCCCATCGTAGCGGCCAGGTACACGCCGAAGCTCCAGTTGAACGACTGATACACCAATGGTACCCCCGTACTTCTTCTGCCGCCGAAAACAAATCCGTCAATTTGAACGCCGTTAGGGTTGTCCCAGTTGTCGTCTACTGCCGGGTTTTGATAAGCCGGAGCGGTAAATCTTGAATTCGCGTGTGCCGCCGGTTTGCCGCTTTTTGGGTCCCAGGGTTGTCCGTGCCAATCCGTGAGGCCTTCCGGAATTTCCGGGGTCATACCTTCCCACCATACGTCGTGGTCAGCTGTAATCGCAACGTTGGTAAAAATGGTGTTGGACCGGATGCTTTCCATCGCATTCGGATTGGTGTGGTAGTTGGTGCCGGGCGCAACGCCGAAATAGCCGGCTTCAGGGTTGATGGCCACCAAATGCCCGTCGGCTGTTTTGTGTATCCAGGCAATATCATCGCCGACGGTAGTAATTTTCCAGCCTTCAAATTCTTTGGGCGGAATCAGCATGGCGAAGTTGGTTTTACCGCAGGCGCTCGGGAAGGCCGCTGCCACATAGTTTTTGACCTTGTCCGGCGATTCAACACCCATGATGAGCATGTGCTCAGCCAGCCAGCCTTCTTCTTTGCCCATTACAGATCCGATGCGCAGGGCAAAGCATTTTTTACCCATTAAAGCATTGCCACCGTAACCGCTGCCGTAGGAAATAATCATCCGTTCCTCCGGGAAATGCGATATGTATTTGACGTCCGGATTGCAAGGCCAGGAACTTTCCTGTTTCCCGTTTTCAACAGGATCACCCACCGTATGCAGGCATTTTACAAAGCCGTTTGGAATATGTTTTAGTGCCTGTTCACCCATTCTGGTCATGATGCGCATGTTCACCACCACGTATTCGGAATCGGTAATTTCTACACCATACCTGGAATAAGGAGAGCCTAGAGGCCCCATACAGAAAGGAATGACATACATCACTCGCCCTTTCATACTGCCTTCCAAATGCCCGTCCAGGATTTTTTTCATTTCATTCGGTTCCATCCAGTTATTGGTGGGCCCGGCGTCCTCTTTGCGGCGCGAGCAAATAAAGGTTTTGTCTTCCACCCGCGCCACATCGCTGGGGTCGCTGAAGCAGGCAAAACTGTTGGGTCTTTTTTCAGGGTTGAGGGGAATGAAAGTTCCCTTTTTTACCAGGTGCTGGCAAAGTTGGTCGTATTCCGTCTGAGAACCGTCCACCCAGTGGATAGTGTCCGGTTTACACTGAGCGGCTACCTGATGTACCCAGTTTTCGAGCTCCTGTTTGGCCGGAGCATTGTTTACAATACCGTTGTTGACTTGTATGATCATATGTTTACGTATTTATTACACAAACATAACGGAATGGTTTCTAAAGTTGGTTAAGGGAAGTCATGTATGTAGATGATCGTCATCACCCTGCTAAAACAGAGGATTTGAGGATACGAGTATTTGACTGATAACAATGAAGATTCTGTAACACTCGGCAGTCTCATCAGATTTTGAGTATTTGAGGATTTGAGTATACGAGAATTGGCTTGAGTTATCAGTCAAATACTCGCATCCTCAAATACTCGAATACTCGAGAATTGGCTTGAGTTATCAGTCAAATACTCGCATCCTCAAATACTCGAATACTCGAGAATTGGCTTGAGTTATCAGTCAAATACTCGCATCCTCAAATACTCAAATACTCAATTTTTTTTCACCGCACATGCGCCCGCCGTTCAAAAAACTGCAACAGTGCATTGATGTACGCATCGGTTGTTTGCAGGCTCAGAAAATCGGCCCCCGCCTTGCGAAAAACCCCTTCCGTTTTGGTCAGGTTTTCCTCAAAACGCCGGCGGTAGTGCTTGCGCAGGTCCGGGTTGGTGGTATCGATCCAGTCGACAACGCCCGACTCTGCATCGCGCACCGGAAGCAGGCCCACATCGGGCAATTCGCGTTCGCGGGGATCCCAGCAATGCACGCCGATGCAGTCGTGTTTGCGGCATAGGACACGCAAAGGCGACTCATAACCGGAAGCCATAAAATCGGACATTAGAAAACAGATACTCTTCTTTTTCAACAAGTTATGAGCGAGTTCCAGGGCGCTGCCCATATTTGTTTTTCGTTCGGAAGGTTCCAGGTACAACAATTCCCGGATCATGCGCAGCGTGTGCTGGCGACCTTTTTTGGGCGGAATAAACAATTCCACCTGGTCGGAAAACAGCATCAGTCCCACTTTGTCATTGTTGGAATTGGCGGAAAAAGCAAGGATGGCGCAGATTTCGGTCAGCATTTCCTGTTTCGATTGTCCGCTGGTGCCGAAAAATGCCGAGCCGCTGATGTCGACCAGCAGCATGACAGTCAGTTCGCGTTCTTCCTCAAAAATTTTGATGTGCGGTTCGCCGGTGCGCGCCGTCACATTCCAGTCGATCGCCCGCACATCGTCGCCAAACTGGTATTGCCGCACCTCGCTGAACGACATGCCGCGGCCCTTGAACGCGCTGTGGTAGCCGCCCGTGAACAGGTGCCGGCTGAGCCTCCGCGTTTTGATCTCTAATTTTCTGACCTTTTTGAGTAGTTCGGTGGTGTCCATGCTAAGTGGTATCGCTGCAAAGATATAAGGAGTAGGCTACTTCATCTACCCCGACGAGTTTTTTACCACAACGGGCACTAAGTGGTTTCACAAAGGACACAAAGCGTAGAGTTGACCACTCTTTTTTTGGTTATTTGTGATAATTCATGCCAGGCTCATAGAAAATACTAAGCGGGACGAGTCAACTCTACGCTTTGTGTCCTTTGTGAAACCACTTAGTGCCCGTTGTGGTAAAAAAACTCGCGCAGGGGAGGAATAAGACACATGCACAGCATAAAGCGTGAAAATTACTTGTATTTAATCTTCGGCAGCTAAAGCAGCCGGTACGCGGCAGTTAAAGCAACTGATACGCGACCGCTATTTCGGCCCCTAGCCGGGCGTTGTTGCACACCAGTTCTATATTGGTAGCCAGGCTTATTCCGCCGGTAGCCTGCTCGATAAATGACAGTAAAAACGGTGTGATGGCTTTCCCCCGAATCCCTTTTTCCGCTGCTGCTTCGAGGGCTGTTTCGAGCGCGCGTTCGATAAGGGCCGGATCCGACTCGAATTCAGCGGCTACCGGATTGGCAACCAGTACGCCGGCCCGGAGTCCTGCGTCCCATTGCGCGTGCAGCAGGTTGGCGATTTCTGTGGCCGTATCCAGGCGATAATCCACCTGAAGTCCGCTGCTGCGGGTGTAAAAGGCCGGAAATTCATCCGTTTGATAACCGATAACCGGTACGCCGTGGGTTTCCAGATACTCCAGGGTCAGCGGCAGGTCGAGGATGCTTTTAGCGCCGGCGCTGACCACGGCCACCGGTGTTTGTGCCAGTTCGGGCAAATCCGCCGAGATGTCCATGGTCGCGGTTGCACCCCGGTGTACCCCGCCGATGCCGCCGGTGGCAAAAATACGCACCCCGGCTAAGTGGGCGATAATCATGGTGGAGGCTACGGTGGTAGCGCCGTGTTCGCCCCGGCTCAGGAGGTATGCCAGGTCGCGGCGGCTGGCTTTGGGAATGCCGGAGCCACCACGGCCCAGCAATTCGATGTCGTCGCCGTGCAGCCCGCATTTCAGTCGACCGCCGATAATGGCGCAGGTGGCAGGAACAGCTCCGGCTGCGCGCACGATTTGTTCGACCCGCAGGGCCGTTTCCACGTTTTTGGGATAGGGCATACCATGTGCGATAATGGTGCTTTCCAGGGCGACTACCGGACGGCCCTCATTAAGTGCGTCTTTGACCTCTGTGGAGCGTTCGAGAAACTTTTTTTGCATGATTGTAAATTTTTGCCAGACAAAGGTTGCAAAATTAAACCGTGTGAATATATCTTTGCCCCGCTTTTGAAAGATAGCACGTCTCATTAGCTCAGTTGGTTAGAGCAACGGACTGTTAATCCGTAGGTCCAAGGTTCAAGTCCTTGATGGGACGCACCAAGCCACTCCGTTTCCGGGGTGGCTTTTTTTGTTTATATTTGTGTGAATTTTAAAAGGTTGATGAGGTTGATAATGGTTGATGAGGTTTATAATGGTCGCTCAAAAAGAGAGAAATCACTTCATAGAGTGGCCATTATCAACCTCATCAACATTTATAAACCTCATCAACCTCATCAACCTCATAAACCTCATCAACCCTTTTGCCCAACCCACGTTTCACATGACAGATACCACCTTACAACGAACCTCCGCGCTCATCAAAGGGCCTTTTGAACTGGAAATGGGCCAGGCCCCGTCTTCAGAAGCCGAATTATTGGCGCTGCTCGCTGATCGCATCGACGAAATGCTGGAAAAGCGCCCGGAATACCTGATGAGCCTTTTATACCGCCTGGACGTGCTCGAAGAAAAAATCGGGCCTGTCATGCACCCTTCCGCGCCCGAACCGCCACATATCGGTCTGGCCCGCCTGGTACTGGAACGGCAAATGCAGCGCGTCGAAACCAAACAGTCGGTCAAAACGCTGCCTTTGAAGGATATGGACGACTGGACTTGGTGAATATGTTTCAAAACCATCTTTGTTTTTTTTGATGAATACAGGTCTCCTGAAAAATTATATTCTGTAAAAATAAGCAATTCGCAACAAAGGCGGTTTTTTCCTACCTGAACTTTATTTACTTTTGCGGGAAAAATAATAAGCGTGTATCGTGTGTGGTGTTTCGTGTTTGGGGGTGCTTCGCCTAGGCTATCGGAAAAGGCCAAAGGCAATGCGTCCCAAACACTAAACACCAAACACCAAACACTAACCTAACCAATAACAGGGAAAATATCATGCACGAGAACGGAACAAAACCCGCTCATTCACCACGAACCGCCCGTGAAGACCGCTATCAGCACCACGACTATTATCTGGTAGACGGCCTGCTTTCTTCCGAACACCTGCTGGCCCGCGACGCAGTGCGCGACTGGGTAAAAGCAGAGGTGAGTCCGATTATCGAGGATTACGCCAACCGCGCGGAATGTCCAACCCATCTTTTTAAAGGACTTGCCGAAATCGGCGCTTTCGGTCCATCCCTTCCGGCTGAATACGGCTGCGGTGGTATGGATGAAATCGCTTACGGCGTCATCATGCAGGAACTCGAACGCGGCGACTCCGGTATCCGCTCCATGGCTTCCGTACAGGGATCGCTGGTGATGTATCCGATTTATAAATTCGGCAACGAGGAGCAACGCCGCCATTACCTGCCGAAATTAGCCAAAGGCGAACTGATCGGTTGTTTCGGCCTGACTGAACCGGATGCCGGTTCCGACCCCGGCAGTATGATTACCAATGTAAAGGACGATGGCGACGCCTATATCCTCAACGGGGCTAAAATGTGGATCACCAACTCACCCATTGCCGATATTGCAGTGGTTTGGGCAAAAAACGAAGAAGGAAAGATCATTGGTATGATCGTCGAGAAGGGCATGAAAGGTTTTTCTGCCCCCGAAATTCATGGCAAATGGTCGCTGCGCGCCAGCATCACCGGCGAACTGGTGTTTGAAGACGTGCGCGTTCCGAAGAAAAATGTGTTGCCCGGCGTTGTGGGTCTGCGCGGTCCGCTCACCTGCCTCACCAAAGCCCGCTATGGCATCGCCTGGGGCGCTATGGGCGCAGCGCTGGATTGTTATGACTCTGCCCTGCGCTATTCCAAAGAGCGGATTCAGTTTGGACGTCCGATCGGCGGTTTCCAGTTGACACAGAAGAAACTGGCTGAAATGATTACCGAAATTACCAAAGCGCAATTGTTGTCCTGGCGCCTGGGTACGCTGGCCAATGAAGGTAAAATGACCGCTGCGCATGTGTCGATGGCCAAGCGCAACAACGTACACATGGCGCTTGAAATCGCCCGCGAAGCGCGCCAGATACACGGCGGCATGGGCATTACGAACGAATATCCGGTCATGCGTCACATGATGAACCTGGAAACGGTGCTGACTTATGAAGGTACCCACGATGTGCATTTGCTCATCACGGGGCACGACATCACCGGGCTGGATGCTTTCAAATAGTTAAATGTGAGGTGCAGCGACAACTAAAAACGGCTTGCGGAGTTTCGACTTCCGCAAGCCGTTTTGTTATGATTTATCCGTTTTTTTTTGACTAACCGTGCTGAAAAACCTTTTTTCATCGAAAAGCGGGTATTAAAAACAACATTCAAAACGTTTATGCCTCAACATTTGCGTTACAATAACTCGTGACAAATCATTTCAGACAACGTAATTACTATCGAATGGCATACGCTTTGCTACATCACATATACAGTAATCGAAACATGAGAAGCATGAGAAACAACTTAAAGTTTTGGTGTTTGTCTCTCGTTCTGGCATTGCCATTGGGCATGACAGCACAAAAGGATGCACCCATTCTGTTAAACAACCCGTCTTTTGAAGACCTGCCCAAAATGGGCGAAACGCCAACCGGCTGGTACAACTGTGGCAAAGCAGGTGAAACGCCTCCCGACGTGCAACCCGGCGGCTGGACGGTTGCCAAACCCGCCAACCACGGCCAGACCTACCTCGGCCTGGTGGTGCGCGATAATGAAACCTGGGAAGG
>JALHMA010000153.1 GCA_022844265.1 Saprospiraceae bacterium
CCTGAAAAACAGACCACCGGCTGCGGAAATGGCGGGAGTAGAATCGGGGTTGTGTCAAAAGTCGAATTCTACTTGAGCCATGGTTTTCGTGTAAAATTTAATTTCGCGTTACCTCCAACTTCCCGAAAGTTTTAAACTTTCGGGAAGTTTCGAGCCGAAAAAACCAAGTATTATTTGGCGTTTTATTCCACTTCGTCCCTTTTGACACAACCCCATTTCATTTCCACTCCACTTTAAGACTCATGCTGGAAGAGAAACGAATATTTATTCAAAATACCCCGTTATTACTGAATTAAATATTATATTTTTATCAACAAACCTTATTTATATGTTGTTTTTTCAAACCCCGCCAACTTATTTACAATATCTCCATTTCCTCTTTTACCTTCGCCAAAACCAGTTTGTATGATTTATGGCGAAAAACGACTTATTCCAGAATTATCAGGTTGCCCCGGAGCTATGGGATGAAATGCGTTTGCAGGAGGGCACGGTGCGCCAACACTACGAAATGGTGGTGCAGGAACTGAGCCAGTTGCCGCCCGAGGCTTTGCATCGGAAGGAGGAGTTGGCGAAGCAATTGTTTATGAATCAAGGGATTACGTTCACGGTCTATTTTGAAAATGAAGGCATCGAGCGTATTTTTCCTTTCGATATCATACCGCGTATCATTGTGCAAAGCGAATGGCTGCACATCGAGCAGGGCATCAAACAGCGTCTGCGGGCGCTCAATATGTTCCTCAAAGACATTTATAACGAACAGCAAATCGTCAAGGAAGGCATTGTGCCGGCCAGTCTGATTGTGACCTGTCCGCACTTCACACGCGAAGTATTCGGCATTCCGGTGGTGCACGATATTTATGTACACATTGCAGGGATCGACCTGATCCGCGATGCGGACGGCACTTATTACGTGCTGGAAGACAACCTGCGGACGCCGTCCGGGGTGAGTTACATGCTGGAGAACCGCGAAATCACCAAACGTATTTTTCCGCAGCTCCTGGCGGACAATTCGGTGAAAAAAATCTCCGATTACCCCTTGCTTCTGGGCAAAGTGCTGCGCTCGCTGGCGCCGCGGCCCATCGGACAACCGGTGGTCGTTTTGCTGACGCCGGGTATTTTCAATTCCGCCTACTACGAACACACTTTTTTGGCGCGCTACATGGGCATCGAACTGGTGGAAGGCCGCGATCTGGTGGTGGACGACCACAAAGTGTACATGAAAACGACACGCGGCAGACGCCAGGTAGACGTGATATACCGCCGGGTGGATGATGAGTTTCTGGATCCCTTGGTTTTTCGGCCCGACAGCGCTCTCGGGGTGCCGGGACTGATGTCCGCTTACCGCCGTGGCACGGTGGCTATCGTGAATGCCGTCGGCAACGGCGTAGCAGATGACAAAGCGATATATGTCTACGTGCCTGACATGATTCGCTACTACCTCGGTGAAGAGCCGATCCTGAAAAACGTGCCGACCTACCGCATGGAAAATGTAGATGAACGCGAGCATGTGTTTGCCAATATGGAAACGATGGTTGTCAAACGAACCAATGAATCGGGCGGATACGGCATGGTGATGGGCAACAAGGCTACGGAAGCAGAACTGGCAGGCGCTAAAGAGGCCATTATTGCCGATCCACGTTCCTTTATTGCGCAACCGATTATACGGCTCTCTACCGTCCCTTGTTTGATTGATGGCAAATTACAACCCCGCCACGTGGATTTACGGCCTTATGCGCTCTATGGGCCGCAAGGCATTGAAATCGTGCCCGGCGGACTGACCAGGGTGGCTTTGCGCGAAGGCTCGCTAGTGGTAAATTCGTCGCAGGGAGGTGGGAGTAAGGATACCTGGGTCGTGGAGTAGTTATTGGTTATTAGTTATTAGTTATTCGTGTGGTAACTATTAGCTTTAGTATTTGACAAGGCCAAGAGTTACCACACGAATAACGAATAACTAATAACAAATAACGAAACATGCTAAGCCGCATTGCAGATTCTCTTTTTTGGATGGCGCGTTATATGGAGCGTACGGATGGCATATTGAGGATGCTGAAAATCAACCTGATAACGGCGTTGGACAGGAGTGGCCAGATTGATTTTAACTGGCAGCCGGTATTAAAAATTTTCACCAACCTCCCGCCGGAGGAAGTAGACCGCCTGTCGCGCAACAGCGACGAGGTGCTGCGCTATATGATTTTCAACAAGGAAAACGACAATTCCATCCGGAATATCGTGGGAAAAGCGCGTGAAAACACACGTGGCGCCCAGGATCACGTCACCAAAGAATTATGGGAAAGTATCAATGAATTTTACCTGAAACTAAACGATCCCGATCTCGAAAAAGCCATTGCAAGAGGCGAACAAATTGTGATGTTGAGCGGCCTGATTAACCAATACCTGCTGTTTACCGGCGTAGCGGAAGTGACCATGCCCCGCGGACAAGGCTGGAACTACCTCAACCTTGGGAAATTTATTGAACGGGGGGTGATTACGGCAGATATTCTCGAAATCAAGTTCAGCAATATTGCGTACGACCTGGACAATCCTTCTGATGTGCCTTACTGGCGCAACCTGCTGCTCTCGCTCAATTGTTACGAATTGTACCTGAAACGCTACCAGGGCGGATTGGAAGGCCAGAATGTAGCCGATCTGGCGATTCTGAACCCACAGTTTCCACGCTCGCTGGCCTATTGCCTGTTTCGACTCGACCGGATTATTCAAAACCTGACGGAGGAATACCCGGAAAGTTCCGAGCCGCTGAAAAAAATCATTGGCCGTTTGCGGGCCAAAGTGGAATTTGCAGACATGGAGTCCATTTCGACCATGGGTCTGCATAACTTCCTGACCGGAATGAAACACGATTTTTACCAGTTCAGCAATGCGCTGGGCAGGAATTACTTTGCTTATAACTGATTGTAACGAGTTGATTTTCATTGCAGTTGATAAAGGTTGATCAGGTTGATAAGGTTGATGAAGGTTGATATTCATCCACTCTAAAAAAGTAAAAATTGCATCGTTTTTCGAGTGGATGAATATCAACCTTCATCAACCTTATCAACCTGATCAACCTTTATCAACTGCTTTTATCCAGTGTGCGATGCCGACTTTCAAAATTCATCACCTGACACAATATCATTACGACCGACCGGTACGGGAAAGTACCAATCAGATAAAAATTTTCCCGGCCACTTACAATGGCCAGGAAACCACCCGGCACAAGTTGACCATCACCGGGGAGCCATTCATCAATCGTTTTACAGACTATTGGGGCAATGAGGTAGGCTGGTTTACACTCAGTGCCTCTCACCGGGAGTTGCTGATTGACAGCCATGTCATGGTGAAAACCTCCAATACGGTTCTAAATCCTTTAGTTACGTCCCGCCTCACAGATTGGGATGTTATTCGCCAGGAAGTAGCCGGAGATTTGCGCCTGCTCGATCTTTCCAGGCCAGAGGCCATTTCTGGCGAAGATAAAATCAAAACCATTGTACGCGAATTGCAGCATACCCGCGATACGCCCGCCGTTTTTATCCAGCGCTGTTCCGAGTATATTTTCGATCATTTCAATTATCAAAAAGGAATTACAACGGTAGAAACCACCCTGGATGAAATTCTGGAGCATCAATCGGGCGTTTGCCAGGATTTTGCCCACGTCCTGCTGCAAATCCTTCGCTCGGAGGGTATCCCTGCGCGTTATGTCAGCGGATACATTTGCCCCAACAAAGATGGCGCAAGGGGTGCAGGGGCCACGCATGCCTGGGTGGAAGTATGGCTTCCGGGTTCCGGCTGGGTGGGCATAGACCCTACCAACAACAGCTGGGTGAGCGACCAGCATGTCAGTCTGGCTGTGGGCAGGCATTTTACAGATTGCAGCCCGGCCAAAGGAACCTTTAAAGGTCCGGCCAACCAGGAATTGTCGGTATTTTTATCGGTGAGCTACGAGGATGGCAGCAAAGTGGAAGACAGCAATACGGTTCAGATGACGAAAGAACCTGTATTTATCCAGCGGCTGGATGTAGAGGAAGGGGCGCAGCAGCAGCAATAAGGTTGATAAGGTTGATGAGGTTGATATTAAACCGCTCGAAAAGAGAAACCTCTGTTCTTCGAGTGGCTTAATATCAACCTCATCAACCTTTATAACCCCTCAACAACAAAAAATCAATACTCCGTATCGTCCGGAATATCATCTTCATCGTCGCGCCTGCGGGTCACGATGATATGATCGTCCTCATCGCTGGAGCCGTCATCTACAATATCATCATCGTCTTCGCCATGTCCGTCGAATTCATCGCCGACTTCCACGTCGGCAAAATCTTCGCGGAGTTGGCCTTCATCGTCGTAATCATCGTCTTCTTTGACAAGGCGTTTCGCCTCCAGGATGGTCATACGAATCAAATAATAGGTATCGTCCGTTTCAAACGGAAGCGCAGACACTTTTTTACCCTCTTTATCTGTGTAGGAAAGAAGGTGATCTGCATATCCGGACGGATATTTCATTTTTACGAGCCGGATAATATCTTCCGGGAGTACATCGTAATCTTTGACAACGCGTTTTTTAGCCAAGGCTTGGGTATGTATTTGGATTTGAGAGTTAGTACGCGCAGCGCGAACCATTAATCATCAGCGGCAAATTTAAACGAATGGATTTCTATTCGGCAAAATTTTTTTCACTCATTTTTCATGAATGTATTTTGGATGATCTGAAGTCAACAAAATACGGTCTATTTCCGCTCGCGGATTTCCACAATTTCGACCCGGCGCTCCCGTGCTGCGTCGGGATGGTACACTGAATTGCGTTCATCGCGCAAGTCGTCGCTGATACCTGACCGGGCGGTAGTTTCGCCAAAACTGGTTTCCGATATTTTCAGTTGACCAGACTGTATGTACGGTTTCAATGCGCCGTCTGCAAAAAATTCAAAATAGTTTTTGACGCTGCTGATGCGGCGTTTACCCAGAATGAGGTTGTAGTCCGTTTGCGCGCGCGGGCTGGTAAATCCCTTGATCAACACTTCAAATGATTCTCCTTTTCGCACCCGCACCAGCAGCAGGTCGGCCAACTGAATAAGTCGGTCATAGCCGCGACGAACTTCATTTTCAAAAAAATCCTCGGTCAATATTTCTGCCGCATCCCGGCGTTCGCCCGACAACCCGCTTGCAAAACGGCTGCGGTACTCCTCTTCTTTGTCGAGATAAGCCAGCACGGTTTCTTCGTATTGCTTTTTGGTGACGCTTCGGCGCGTTCTTTTATCCGGTTCGTCATTGTCAAAATACAGGGGCAGCCCGACGAAATCCTGTACTTCCGGTTCTTTTACAGTAGGAGCCGGTTGAACGGGTACAGGGTCCGGATTGGGTTCTGGTGCTGGCTCAGGAGGCGATTTAATAATAAAGGCAGTGGTATCTTCGGGTATAGCCGGTGGAAGTTCCGGCACATATTTTTCCTCTTCATTGGGTAGTTTGAATGAAAAAATATCATTGCAGCAGGCCCTGCTGGTTTCATCCAGGAAATAGGACCCCGGCCTGTTGCTGCTCAGGTAACCGTTTTTACCGTCTTTTTTCAAAAAGAAGTACAGGTCGTTGTAACTGGTGTTTAGCCCAACGCCGGCATTTCTGGGTTCAGAAAACAATTCATCCGCCTTTCCAGCCGAAAAAATATCATATCCGCCCAAACCCGGCCGGCCTTCCGAACTGTAGAATATCTTCTGGGTAGGGCTGTGGAAAAACGGCGTTGCGTCATTTTCCGGCGTATTCAGCGGTTCCGCGTTAAAAGGTTTGGCAAACCTGGGAAGTTTTCCAATTTTTTTACCCGGAATAGGCAAATTACACTCACAAAAGAAAACCGTATCGAGCGGCGTATACCACAGATCGAGTTTGCCTTTTCCGCCAGGCCGGTCGCTCGAAAACCACAGTACGGGCCCCTGGTAATGTTCGTCAAAACCAATGGAGGGTTGTGTGCTGGTGAACCCGGGCATATTGACAGGTTCCGGCAACCGTACAGGCGGCAACCAGCGGTTGCGCCGGTCGATCACCGTTAGCCAGAGTTCGCAGCGAATGTCGGAGGCATTGATATCTTTACAAACGGTAAAAACCACGTAGTGACCATCGGGTGAAAAAGCGGTGTGTGCAATGTGTGCGGTATCCGTTGTTGGGAATCCCCTGCCGGGTTCGCGCGCTCGGCCTCCCTTTGCAGAAATCATCACTTTTGTAATTTTTTCTTTCGGGCGTTTGCGGGTTTCTTTTTTATCGAAACGGTAGGAGGAAAAAAACATCGTATCGCCCACGATGACCGGTGCAAATTCACTAAACGGGCTGTTTACTTCTTTGCCAAGGTGTTTGATTTCTACCTGCGCCGGAGAGGCGGCAATCTCCTGGGCATTGCGAATGGCAGCAACTTCCCGCTGCGCTTCCTCCTTTAAATCCAGTCCGGGGCCGGAGGTGTCTTTCAGGAAATTTTCAAAATGACGGACGGCTGTAACGTAATCTCCCTGGCTTTTTTTTACCTCTCCCAGCCTGTAATCGAGCAAAGGAAAACGTTTTTGTGATTTATCTGCTTTGGCAATTGTATTATATCCCTTTTCGGCTTCCGTAAATGCGTTGAACAGGCGGGCGCAATCAGCGTATTTCCACCATACGCTCAGGTTATCGCCATCGCGTTGTAAAAATGTAGAATAATATTGGATGGCAGCGCCGTAGTCTTTCTTTTCCAAGGCTTCGTCTCCCGCTCGCTCCCAGGCTTTGAGGGGCTGTAGTGATGCCATCGAGGCGGTGGCGCACCAAATACCAAGTATTAAAAAAAGTGATTTCATACGATTGATTTGGATTAAGGTTGTCTCGGTTTGAAGTTGTTTTCGCTGTGACCAGGCAACAGCATTCGGTGAAGGCATAGGTTTCCCTAACGCACATATAATGATTTTCAGTTTATTGTAATCGGTAAAAATGTGGCAGTTTCCAATTTTTTTAAAAAATAGGGCACGCCTTAAAAAACTTGGGTGGCGGCACAGGTAAGGTTCGATAAACCAGGGCCAGTTCCAGACCTCCATGTTTGTTTGTTGCGGTTGAAAACTCGGATGTATTCCAGTCATAACTGATTCCAAGCGTCCAACTGCCGCGTTCCACCTGTACTGCCGGGATTAAAGCATCGCCCAAGCGGGTCGATAGTGTAAATTGTACAGCCGTTACCGAACCTGTTGATGTCGTGCCCAGGATTCGCCTCAAACCGGCGCCCGCTACGATCTCGCGGGCAGTAGACATTTGTTGCCACACACCTATTGCAACCAGATCGAGCCATTCGTTCAATTGTACAGCGGCGTTTACATGGGTGGTAAGCCGCACAGGCAATCGGATGTCCGTATCATCTGCAAAGCCGGATAAAGGACGGTTCAAGTGAAAAGCGCCGATACCTGCCAGTACCCGGGTACGTACGTCTGCCGGTTCGTAGAGCCAGTTCAAGCCGGCAGAAAAAGTTGGAAACAAACCGCTTCGGTTGCCAAAAGTCTCTTTAGAAGGAAGAGAAGGATCAAAATAATCGCCGCCCCACTGGTTTTTAAACTTCAATCCGCTGATGTCAAAACTACGTTGTGCAAAGGCAATGCCAAATCCTGCGGAAAGGGCTTGTGTGGCGCCTATTGCATGGGCAACACTTCCTGTAAAACCAACTTGCGTCCAGGTCAAAGCAGCATCTCCCGCCTGGTCATGTTGCAATAAAAAACCCGCAGAAACCAGATTATCTTTGCGACGCAATGCCTTCCAGTCGACTGCACCGGCAAAGGTTTGATAAGACACCGGCACCGTAGACCATTGGGTACGGTATAAGGCAGCAGCCCGCATATCACCCCTGAACAGGCCTGTGGAAGCCGGGTTGAGGTGCATGGGATTGTGATAATACTGAGAATAATGAAGATCTTGCGCAGTGGCTGCCGGGGGGAGAAATGACAGCGCAAGGGCTACAAGAACAAAAGAGCGCATACGGATTGATTTAAAACGAATGCCCGAAGGTAAGCGTTTATTCGTCAATATTGCAAGAAGGCGTATGACATAAAATTTTTTATTATGCCAATTGGCAAAACTTTAGAATATAATAGAGAATTTTCGCACAATAGAACATTAATCAACTGCATAACAGACAAATTATAATTATTATGGTAAAATGTGAAATCTGTGCAGTCAATATACAGTCTGCCTTAAATGCGCAACTGGCTGGCGCACACAGGATTGAGTTGTGTTCGGCACTCGATGTAGGCGGACTGACACCTTCTCCAGGGTTGATAAGGTCTGCTGTACGGCAATTGCATATTCCGGTCAATGTACTGATCCGTCCGCGGGAAGGCGACTTTACGTATTCCGAACAGGAGTTTGATGTGATGCTCGACGATATCCGCTTTTGCAGGGAGGAAGGCGTCAACGGCGTGGTGGTGGGAGCGCTCGATCATCGGATGGAACTCGATGCTGAAAAAATGCTGGCCATGAAGGTGGTTGCGGGCGATATGGAAATTGTTTGCCACCGCGCATTTGACTATACGCTTGACCCGGAACAAGCGCTGGAATCGCTGGTCAAATGGGGTTATAAACGGGTGCTGAGTTCTGGCCAGAAAGTGACGGCGCTGGAAGGGCGTTTTTTACTGCAAAAATTAGTGTTGCAGGCGGGTGACCGGATTACAGTGATGCCGGGCGCCGGCATATCAGCAGGAAATATCCGAACGATTGCACAAACCACCCTGGCTACCGAATTTCATTTTACAGGAAAGAAAAAAGTGAGCGCCAGTCAGCAGGATATTCCGGGACTGGATGGCTGGCATTGGGAAAGTGACGTGGAACTGATTCGCGAGATGATGAAGGCGGTGTAGGATTTTACCACATAGGCACATAGATTTTACACATAGAAAACATAGTTTTTAGAGTACTCTACGCTATGCTTTCTATGTGTAAAATCTATGTGCCTATGTGGTAAAAAAACTATGTGGTAAAAAACGAAATACAAAACGCAGCAGCCAGCAATCCAACATATATCGCATACCATTGAGTATCAAGCCATTCAGACGTTTTTACACCCTGTTTTTTTTCTAAAAACCAGATCAGCCCCAGTTTTTCCCAGAAAAAGGCAAGTACTGCCGACCAGGCTACGCCCGGAAGCCCGAACCAGTGAATGAAAACAAAGCCGAGCACTATTTTAATCAGCAGTTCCGCTATGCCGACCCGGAGTATGGCTGCCGGAAAACCGCGCGACAACACGATGGCGTTGGGAAGCAGTACTCGGCTGGCCGTAATGAGCAGGTAAATATTAAAAAGTTCGGCGCTGGCTGCGAAATCAGGATTAAAAACTAGGGGGAAAAGCGGTTTGCTCACAAACAGCAGCAAAATGGTCAGCGGAAAAAGCAGGTGCATAAGCCGCCGGGTTTTGTGCTTCATTTCTGCCATTCCTTTTTCAGGTGAAGCGCTCAGGCGGGGAATCATTGCCGTGGCAAGTGCCGTAGCAAGCGCGACGGCGAGCGGAAACTCGCGGGATCCATACCGGAAAACGGCAAAAACTGCCGTGTCCTGATAATACCAGCCCACCAGCCAGTTGTCAAACAACAGGATGAGGTTGCCAACAAACAGATTGGCCATCAAGGGGCCGCTGAAGACCAGGTAACGCTGGAGCAACGGCACATCAACCCTGATTTCTGCCACACGCAGCACCAGTGACAAGGTCCATAGAAACTTTCCTGCTCCCAGAACAGCCAGCATCAGGAAAGAGGTCTCCATGCCCATACCCAGCCAAAGTGGAATGAAAAACACCGCCACCTGCAATCCGAACACTACCCCACCCCACACGACAATCTGCCGGGGTTGTTCGCGCAACAGGTAGATATACTCTACAGGCAGAGACGGAACATTCAACAACAGAAAAGTGCAAAACAGCGTGTAATGGGGCAATTCGGGCTGACCGGTCAGGAATGGAATCATCCATTTTTGTCCGCCGACCAGTACCAGAAAGAGCAGTGCTGAAAGCCCGCAAAAAACAAGAAAACTATTGAAAATGAATGATTTACGTCCGGATTCGTCTAGTTGTGCATACACGGGTGTCATCCCCTGCAACAAGCCGTTAACCCACAGAAAGGTAAACAAAACGCCGATGTAAAGCAACATCTCATAGGCGCCGATGTCAGCCGTTGAAAGTCCGCTTTTGGCAAAAAGCACACTCGTCAGTATCACTGCTCCCAGGCGAAAGACCTGAAAAATCTGCAAGGCGCGCGTGGTCGAAAATTGATGTAAAAAAGAAAACCCCATAGGTATCGCAAACCTATGGGGTTTTTTAGATTAAATGGCACACGGATTAAACAGATTAGACACGGATGAAATGGATAAGCCTCCCTGTCAAATCCGTGTCTAATCTGTTTAATCCGTGTGCCATTTAATCTAAATCTGCGCCAGTAACCGATCCTTCAGTTGTTTGAATTCCTCTTCCGTAATGATACCGGAATCTTTCATCTCCGACATCTTGCGGATTTTCTCCATTGTGGCATCGGTGTTGTTCTGGGCAGGTTTTTCCGTTCTGGTTACTTCTTCAGCGGCTTTTTTGCCGTTTTCAATCTCCGATTTGTACCCTTTTCTGGCTTTCTGCAAATCAAGATCCTCCAGTGTGCCGCCACGGTGGAAATGATTGGCAACCACTTTACCCAGGGCGTATGTAGACGCTCCTGATAAAGCAGGCATACTCAGTTCGCCGATGATCGTCCCTACGCCGGGAATGGCTTTGATCAGGCTGGCGCCCAATCGGGCCGCACTGCTTCCAACTACGGCAGAGATCATGTTTTTGCCCAGCGCATCCACAAAACTAATTCCATACAGTTTGGCGAGGGTGCGTAACATATTCAATTGAACGGCGCTGACAGCCAGCAGGTCGATACCCGGCATAGGCATCAGGGCAGCGCCCAGCGAAAAGCCTACGTGGTTTTTGATGATCTCCGTGGCTTTATTTTGTTTTTCTTCTTGCGTCATGGTTTTGGTCAGTGATTTTTCTTGTTCGATGAGGTCGAAAAGCACTAAAAGAGAAGCGAATTTTCCGGGTGAAAAAATAGCCGACATGGTGTATGGTTTGATTTACAGGTGCAAAGGAGCGGTATTCGAAAGATTGACAGGAGAATTTAACGACAGAGCGGCCTTGGAGAAGGATGAAAACAACCCTTGGCCGGATTTGGTGTTTGGTGTTTTGTGTTTCGTGTTTGGGGGGGCTCCGCTTTTGGCGACTGTGCGGGTTTGGCCGAATTACCCACTTTTGCCAAAAGCGGAGCCCCCCCAAACACGAAACACAAAACACCAAACACTACATTTGCGGTATGAAGAAGTATAGTTATCCATCGCCCGATACATTTACCCGCGCCCGCAGTGGCGAACTGTTTGAAACAGCAAAAACCTATTTCCCCGGCGGGGTTCACAGCCCTGTTCGCGCATTTAAAAGTGTTCAGGGGCCTCCGATTTTTTTTGAAAAAGGGGTTGGCAGCCATATTTACGATGTGGACGGACAGGCTTTTGTTGATTTTTGCTGTTCCTGGGGGCCACTAATTCTGGGGCACTGCCCACCAAAAGTAGTTGACCGCGTGCAACAAGCAGTCGCTGAAGGCATGTCATTCGGAACACCTACTCCGTTCGACAATCAGATTGGAAAATTAGTGCTCGATAACCACCGCTATATCGAGATGATTCGTTTTGTCAGCAGCGGAACGGAAGCGGTGATGAGCGCCATACGCCTGGCGCGCGGCGTCACCAAACGCAATAAAATCATCAAATTTGAAGGTTGCTACCATGGACACGTCGATGCGCTGCTGGTAAAAGCAGGTTCTGGGCTGGTTACTTTCGGAATCAGTACCTCGGCAGGTATACCCGAATCATTTGCCAAAGAGACCATTGTGGTGCCTTTAGCGGACCCGGAAGCGCTCGTGGCGGCGATGCGGGAATACGCCGGCGATGTGGCAGCCATTATTGTGGAACCGATACCCGCCAACAACGGCTTGCTGCTCCAGGATCGTACCTTTCTCCAGTTTTTGCGCGAACAAGCCAGCGAGCATGGCTGTATGCTGATTTTTGACGAAGTAATATCCGGTTTCCGGGTGGGTTTTGAGGGCGCTGCGGGTTATTACGATATTCAACCTGATATAATCACTTTTGGCAAAATCATCGGCGGCGGTATGCCTGTGGGCGCTTATGCAGCCAGCCGTGCGATCATGGAACACGTTGCCCCGGTCGGGCCGGTTTACCAGGCGGGCACCCTGAGCGCCAATCCTGTCGCTATGGCTGCAGGTATTGCAACGCTGATGGAACTACTACAACCTGGATTTTATGAAGCCCTGGAAACAAAAACGAAGGGTTTTACCCAGCGCCTACAAAGTTTTTGCGACCATAAGGGTTATGAAATGACTTTCCCCAGCATCGGCTCCATTTTCTGGCCAACCTTTAGCACTCAACGCATGATGCGCTCCGATGAGATCGACAGCGCCAAAATGGAGTTATTCAAAAAAATGCACCTGGAATGCCTGAAGCGCGGCGTTTATTTCGGCCCTTCCGGTTATGAGGTGGGGTTCGTTTCGGCTGCACATACGGAAGCGGACCTGGATTTTGCTGCCAGCATGATGGAAGAAAGCCTGGATTTGATTTTTTGAGTGTTTAAGGGTGGTAACTTTTGGCCAAGGCCCCGATGGCTGCGCCCCCTCGTAGAGTGATGGGAACACGGATCGAACGGATGCGGCGGATTAAAACGGATTTTTTTGTGGCCTGACGGCCA
>JALHMA010000154.1 GCA_022844265.1 Saprospiraceae bacterium
TTCATCGGGGCCGCTGACAGGTTGCGCAGCGGGGTCATCACCAAACAGGCTGCCCTGCGTACCACCGCCCGAGCTGTCGGCGGCCTGTTTTTTGCCTGTTTTTGCCGTTTTAGAAGGCTCCTGCGTTTTTTCTGAGGCGGTATTTCCCGCCCATGGACTTCTTAAAATGGCATCCGCTAAAGTCCTGAATTCCAGTTCCTTGAACAGTTCGAGCAGTTTTTCGCGGTCGAAAGGTTCAATTTCATACGCGGTGGCGTCGAATTGTATCGGGGCATTGATGTCGATGGTAGCCAGCCATTTGGACAAAGTGGCTTTTTCGCCGTGCGTTTTTACAATTTCCTGTTGTTTGCCTTTCAGTTTGTCGGCGTTGGCCAGCAGGTTTTCAATGGTGTCATATTCTTCCAGCAATTTGGCGGCTGTTTTTTCGCCGATGCCCGGCAGCCCGGGAATATTGTCCACGGAATCACCCATGAGGCCGAGCATATCGATCACCTGTTCCACCCGTTTGATGCCCCAGCGTTCGCAGACTTCTTTGGGGCCCCATTTTTCCACGTCATTGCCCATTCGGGCGGGTTTGTAGAGCAGGATGTGATCCGTCACCAATTGTCCGAAATCCTTATCCGGCGTGACCATATATGTGGTGAAACCCTCTTTTTCCGCCTGTTTAGCGATCGTTCCGATCACGTCGTCGGCTTCGTAATTGTCCACCGTGACGATCGGCACGCGCATGGCTTCCAGGATTTTGATGATCCAGGGAATGGCAAATGAAATATCCTCCGGTTGTGCGTCGCGGTTGGCCTTGTACGGCTCATATTGCTCGTGGCGGAAAGTGCCGCCCCGCGGATCGAACATCACGGCAATATGGGTCGGTTTTTCCGTCTGCATCATGTCCCACATGGTGCGCATAAAACCCTGAACGGCGGAAACATTCCAGCCTTTGGAGTTCATCAGCGGCCGGGTAATGAATGCGAAGTGGGCGCGGTAGACGAGCGCATGGCCGTCGAGGAGGAAGAGTTTTTTTGTCATGTGGCGGTGGATAGGTTCAGGGGAGCGAAGGTACGGGAGTAGCGGAGTTTTTCAAACAAAAGGTTGGGAAATATGGGTAAGGCTGGGGCAGGATTATTCCTGGATATTTGGAAATTCGGGATGTTTTGTGATATGTTTAGGTCTTTATTTTTAAAAAGTATTTAGAATGGGAAAAAACCGAATGCCCAAAGAACTGGAAGAAGCAGTTCGTAAAAACGAATTGATCGTATTCGTGGGGGCAGGCTTATCATATAATCTACTCAATATCAAAAAACAACCCCTAGGAGGGTGGAGCAATCTGGTGCTCCAAATCCTGTTGCACCTGAAAGAGGAAGGTTATGATGTAGACCATCTTATCACTTTGGTACCACGGTGTCAACCTATAAAAGTATTGGACCTTATAGACGACGACTCAAACCTTCCAAAGAAAAGAATAAGCGACTTTATAAAGGATTTTTTGGATCTGGATGATGAAAACGAGTTTAATCTACACAAGAAATTGTACCAGTTATCCAGTAAGATTATTACGACCAATTACGATACTGCTTTTGAAAAAGCCATCCCCGAACTTAGAAAAAACAGGGCATATAAGGGGAAAAATTACGAACTCACCAAGCATAAAGAAGTGAACGCCTCGCTGCTTTTCAAACTTCATGGATGTTTTGAGGATGCGGACTCGATGGTGTTATTTCCCCAAAATTATAAGGACCTCTATGAAAACACCCACAAGGATGCTGAGCACTCCATTCTGGTGCTAAAGAATATTATTCTGAATAAGTCTATTCTCTTTGTCGGCACCGGAATGGGAGATTTTCAAATAAACAACCTTTTTAAAGAAATAAAAAACCTGCAAGGAGATCACTACCAGAAACACTACATCATTACTAAAACGGCACTGGATAGTTCCCTTCACTTTTTAACTGCTATTCAAGTAAATGACTACACGGAAATAGAGTCCGTCATAGATCACCTGATTACCATAAAAGAGAATTGTATCAATAAAGAGTCGGAAGAAGTCAAATCGCTCAAGGAACAACTTGAAGTTAATAAAGCAAGAATTAAAGAACTCGAGTCAGAAATAAATCCCGATCAAACCAAACTGTTGGAAAGAGAAGCGTTAAAATACTTTTCAAGAGGACTAAATTTTAGTTTATCAGGCGAACCGGAAAAATCTGTAAAAGAATATGAAATCGCTGTTGAATTAAAGCCGGACTTACACGAGGCGTTTAACAACTGGGGAAATGCTTTAGGCAATCTGGCACAGACGAAGGACGGCGCTGAATCCGAAGCGCTGTATGAGCAGGAATTTGAAAAATTCCAAAAGGCCATTGAAATAAAACCAGATTACCAAGAGGCGTTTTACAACTGGGGCACTTCTTTAGGAAATCTGGCAAAGACGAAAGGAGGCGCTGAATCCGAAGCGCTATACGAGCAGGCATTTGAAAAATTCCAAAAGGCCATTGAAATAAAACCAGACGACCACGAGGTCTTTAACAACTGGGGCACTTATTTAGCTAACCTGGCACAGACGAAGGGAGGCGCTGAATCTGAAGCGCTATATGAGCAGGCATTTGAAAAATTCCAAAAGGCCATTGAAATAAAACCAGACGACCACGAGGTCTTTAACAACTGGGGCGCTTATATAGTCCATCTGGCACAGGCGAAGGGAGGTGCTGAGTCCGAAGCGCTGTATAAGCAGGCATTTGAAAAATTCCAAAAGGCCATTGAAATAAAACCAGATGACCACGAGGTCTTAAACAACTGGGGCGCTTATTTAGTCTATCTGGCACAGACGAAGAAAGGCGCTGAATTCGAGGCTTTATGCGAGCAAGCACTTGGGAAACATCAAAAGGCCATTGCATACGGGGGGAGTCATTATAATCTTGCCTGTCTATATGCTATAAAAGGTGAAAAAGAAATGGCATTAAAATATTTGGAAACAAGTCTTTTAAATAAAGACATAGAGATGGATTTTATTTTGAATGATGAGGACTGGAAAAATTATTACGAAGACCCTGATTTCATTACTTTGATGGAGGACTTTAAAAAAAGAAGTTTGTAAAAACAGGGGTTAAAAACCCATTGTAATCTGTCATTGCTTGCTCCCGGCTGAAGCCGGGAGTTATTGAAATACTGCTTTTGACCGACAACAATCGGGCGGTTCATAACAATGAGCCAGGAGTTATTGAAACACCCCTTTTTGACCGATAACAATGGGCGGTTCATATCAATAACCGCCGGCTTCAGCCGGCGGAAAAGTCGACCAATGTTATGAAGGGGTTTTAACCCCATTGTTACACCCAGGGGGTATAATGCCGTTTCATTTAGAAACCTCAATTAAATCATAAAACTTTCTCACCCCCTCATCATCTCCCCCCAACTCAGCACCGTTTCAAATCCCTTTTCCCGGAAATACGCCCGCGTTTCGGTTTCAGGCAAACGACTGGTTGCCAGCACAAAATCGCCGCCCCAGGCGCCGAGGCTTTTGACAGCGCCCGGAAAATCTTCAAAAAACTGCGATTTGACGGTGGGTAAATCGAGCGCCCGGCTGACGATGGATTCGTGTTGTTGTATCACCTGTTCAAATTCTGGAAGTGTAGTGGCCATCAGGCACCGTTCGGTCAGGCGGCAGATTTCAGCAGCAGTTGTTTTAAAAGCGTCTGCCCGGGGCCGGTAACGACTGATGCCCTCGCGGCTGTTTTGTTTTTTACCGAGGTAAACAAAATAGATATTTTCAGCAAAAGGCGGCTGAAAATCAACACGTTGTACCATCGGTTGCGTTTTTTTTAACTGATACAGCAACGGCCCGTCGGCATAAGCACAGGCAATATCATAGCCGGAGCCGCCCAGTGTGTCGAATAACACATGGTACGGATCTACATTTGCCCAAAGGGCCAGTGCAGCGATCAGCGTACTGCTGCTACCCAGCCCCCATTCCCGTGGAAAATCATTTTGGGTGGTTACTTCCACGCCCTGACTGCCGGTCAGAAAACCCGGATTTTGTTGCCGGCAGGCGCTTAAAATCGCTTGCAGGGTTTGGGCGGTTGCTGCATTGGTTTCCGTTACAATATCCAAGGATTTTGTATCAAAAGTACCCTGAAACCAGGTTTGTCCATCCTGATCCGTACTGTTCCAAACAAGTGTTCCCGGCTCCTGTCCGGTCGTGGCCCGAAGCGTTTGCCCAAACCGGACCGGCACGGCCAGCGCAACGGCGCCATCCAGCACGAAATATTCTCCCGTCAGTAAAAGTTTACCGCTCGCGCGGGTTGTGAAAAGGGTGGACATGAGGGACTGTTTGTGGTTGGAAGGTTTGTTGGAGTGTTTGAAAGTTGGATGGTTGGAAGGTTTGAAAGTTTGATGGTTTGAGGTGGTAACTTGTGGCTTTACGTTACCACCTCAAACCATCAAACTTTGAAACACTCCAACCATCCAACTTTCAAACACTCCAACTTTCAACAAATGATTGCGACCTTTGCATCTACACAGGCGGACGCAAAGGTCGAAATTCCCCTGATGAATCAAAAATGGCAAGATTTAAACTCACACTGGAATACGACGGGGCCAATTATGCAGGTTGGCAATTGCAACGCAAGGAACGCTCCGTACAGGGCGAATTACTCGCTGTGGCATTTAAAATATTTGAAACGGAAGACCTCGAAATATACGGCGCCGGGCGGACGGACGCGGGTGTGCATGCCCGCGGGCAGGTGGCGCACCTCGAAGTGCCGGTCGCCAAAGGTACGCCCGAACAGATCATGATGCGTTTCAACGACGAATTGCCGCATGGCATCAATATCCTTCGGGTGGAAAAAGCGCATCCCAAGTTCCATGCGCGACACGACGCCCGCAACCGGACGTATGTCTACCAAATCTCGAAACGCAGGGATGCTTTTGCCAAAAAATATGTCTGGTGGGTGCGCGACCGGCTCGATGTGCGGGCCATGTCCGACGCCGCTGCCCGCCTGGAAGGTTTCCACGATTTTAGTTCCTTCGGCGACGTGGAAAAAGAAGGCCAGAGCACCATGGTGGAAATGAACCGCGTCGAAGTCACCGAAGATGCCGACCGCATTTACATCCGCCTGACCGGCTCGCACTTTTTATGGAAAATGGTGCGCCGCATCGTGGGCGTACTGGTGGAAGTGGGCCGCGGCCGTATGACAGGCCAGGCGGTGGAGGGTTTTTTAAAAAATCCTTCACGTGAACCGGCCAAACTGACGGCGCCGCCTTCGGGGTTGTTTCTGGAGAAGGTGGAATATTAGATCAGGAATGATGAATGATAAATGATAAATGATGAATGATAAATGATGAATGATGAATGATGAATGATGAATGATGAATGATGAATGGCCGAGCGGGATGTCCGACATCCCGCTCGGCCATTCATCATTCATCATTCATCATTCATCATTCATCATTTATCATTCATCATTTATCATTCCTGTAAATGCTTCTCCACCACCTGCAACACCTCTTTGTCAGGATTCCCACCGTGGTGCACAAAAGCGATCACGCTGCAATGTTTGGGATCCCAGGCAGGATCGAGCGCCAGGGTGAATTTTTTGTTCACCAAATCGCCGGCTTTGAGCGGTTCGCCGATAATATCGCCGTCGGCCTTGGTGACGATATGCCGCAGCACGTGGCGGTGTATATAGTTCGCGATTTTGGTCGTGCCATCCAATTGCACATCCACAATACTGTCTTGCGTAATCATTACCGTGACGCGGTTTTCACCGGGCAAGGTGGCTGCCGGCGCGAGGTTCAGATTGACGTCTAATTGGCGCGAAGATTCGTCGTATGTCGTAGTCATAAACATATCGAGTTGGAAATCCTCATTGAATTCATCCGCTGCCAGGCCGGGCCAGGCGGAGCGGGGGGAAAAGAGCGACATATTGCCCGGGAGCAATTGCCGGTTCACCGATGCGGTCGGATATCCTTCTGCGATACCGATGAAATTGGCCAGTTCCGTGGCTTTTTCAAAACGAAAATCATATAGATTAGGCGGATTGCTGGTGTAAGGCACAGAAAAGGAGCCCGCCGCATGAACGGAGACGATTATCAGGTTTTCTTTCCCGAATGTTGCCTGCAGGGCAAGCAGTTCGCGGGCGCCGTCGGGACAATTCTGGCAGCGCACGCCCGTCAGTTCTTCCACCAGTACCCGGCGGTTGCCGGCCTGCAAATCCGGTATTATGATCGGTTTTTCTTCACAACCCAGCAGGAACAGCGCGGCAAAAAAAGCGGAAAAAGAGAGAATCTGTTTCATGTTTATTGTTGAAAAGTTGAGGTTGTTGAGATGTTGATGGTTGATAATGTTGGGTGGCTTGGGCAGGCACCCTCAACATGCTCAACCCTCAACATCTCAACAGACATTTAAAACGACGAATTCACATTCAGCCGCACTCCGTGGAAAGTAGGTTCCAGCCGGCAAATACCGCCGGCGCAATTGATCCCTTCCACCTGCTTGACGTAAGCGATAGAGAAACGGTTGGCTTTGTGGGTGTACACCACCCCGACGCTGGGATAATGCAGGCCGTCAAATTTTGTTTTTTCCTCCGAAAAATTCTCCTTGTCGGCATGGGGAACTTTGTACATATCCGATACATAAATCAACCAGTGCGGCGCCCAGCCAAACTCTGCCAGCACATTCGCCCAGGAACCGAATTCGTCCTTGGTGGCGAGGTACTGGGCCTCCACGCGCAGGGATTTCCGAGGATTGAATTTGTATAAAAACTCTGTGAATGGCGTAATGGCATTCACAAAATCATCCTTGCCCTGGTACACAAAAATATTGTATTTAAGTACCTGTACCCCGCCGATCAGTTGCCATTTCCGTTTGTACTTGTAGGTAAATTCGGGCGCTATTTCGCGGTAAAGTTGCGTGGAACCGTTCAAATTCAGAAATCCTTCTCCGTCGACCAGCGTAATATCCGAGAAGTTGACACCCAGCGAAAGCGACTTGTTGACCTTGTATTTTACATCGAGCTGGACGGCCTGTTCGCCCAATTCCTGTGTGGCCGGCGCAAACCGCGCGGTGAGGCGATAGGTGTTCTGTTTGGCCATAGGCGGCAAAAAATTGAGCGCGCCCTGCACCCCAAAAACAAAAGGATTGGAGCGGAAAGCAAAATCTTTGGTGCGTTTCAGTTCCAGCGTGGCGCCCAGGCCGCTTTTGGCGTAGGCAAGACTGGAATAAACCGTGTAACCCCTTCGGTTGCTCAGTTTGCCACGGCTGCCGGAAACGGTTTCCGCCAATGGGTCGTAGACGACATCAAACGTTTTGGCGGCGCCTTCAATATACCAGGTAATGGCGCCGGCTGACAGGGTGTTAAAAACCGATGCGGCGTAGGTGTTGTATTGCGCGCCGGTGCTGTCGCGCGGTGCATAACTGGCAATGGCGTTGACGATCTGGTTGACCGTCTCGTCGTCGTAGGTGCGACCCACTATGCCGATGCCGGGCGCAAAAGCCAGGTTTTTAGTGGAGTCCGGTTTGATAAAACCATCCAGCGCCACGCCCCTGACCGTTGTGCCATACCGGGAGAACTGACGTTTCTGGCGACCGGTAAAAGCCCGGAGTTTCCAGTTTTCATTGATGTCGTAACCGATTTTTACGCCGTACAAAGCATTGTCTATCAACAAGGCGCGCTCTTCGTAAGCCCTGAAAATAATGCCCGATCCAATCTGATCGTACAGGTAGCCGCCCGACAAATCGAACTTGTCCACCTTCTTGTGTACGTACCAGCGACCGATACCTTCATCAGTGTAGGAACCATTGGGATTCAACAGGTTAGAGTTGTTGAACACGTCGAAACGAACCCCGAGATCAAAACCCCAGTTGGAATAATTCAGGTTGAGCCAACTCTCCGCACCGAATTTCTGGTAATCATATTGTGGTGTTCCGATAGCGCCGATGACCGAATCGGCAATAAAGAAATTGCCGTTGGTTTGCAGGTTGCCGGTGATACGGGCGCCGTTCTGAGCCGGCAGGAGAAAAGAAATAAGCAAAAAGGAAGGTAGCAGGTAAAGGTGTTTCATGCGCGGGTGCTCCAAAAGATGTTTAGGCAAAGGTAGAATCCTGGCGCATCTTTCATGAAAAACGTTGGGGGAAATGGTTGGCAGCGGACAAATTGGTTATCTGTTATCGGTTATTAGTTATCAGGGGTGGTAGTGGACCATCGGTACAAATGCCGGGCTACACAATAATGAATGCCAACATTTGTACAGATGGCCTACTACCACCCCTGATAACTATTAACCGATAACTGATAACCTTTTCCTCAAAAACCGCAGCCAATTCCCGCACAGCACATTTTCAATATCTGCCGCCGAATAGCCTCGGGCTGCCAGTAGCGGCCCTATTTTGGGTAAATCGGCGATCGTTTCCAGGTCGTACGGACATTGTTCTTTGCCGAAAGCGCCGTCCAGATCGGAACCGATACCCACATGCAAAGCATTCCCGGCCAGTTGGCAAATATGGTCGATATGCCCGACCACCTTGTCGAGGCTGCAATCCATAGATTCTGGCGTCGACACCTGGCGCACCCAGCCGGGCACGATCATCCAGGCATCGAAGGCTGCGCCGATGACGGCGTCGCGGCGGATGAGCTCCCGCAGTTGTTCGTCGGAAAATTGCCGGTTGTGGGGCACCAGCGCACGGCAGTTGTTGTGACTTGCCCACACGGAGCCGTTAAAATGATCCATTGCCTGCCAAAAAGCGTCGTCGCAGAGGTGCGTGGCATCCAGGATCATACCCAGCGATTCCATTTTTTTTAATAAATCCAGGCCCGCTTGCCCCATTTTTCCGGTGGCGTCGGTGCCGTTGGCGTATCGCCCGGGACCGTAGTGAGCAGGCCCGACAGCCCGCAATCCGTAGTTCCAGGCAATTTCCAGGTGTTCCAGACTGACCAGTGAATCGGCGCCTTCCAGACTCAGGATGTAGCCGACCGGTTTTTGTTCGTTCGGCGAGCCGTCGTTCCACAACGCCAGGTGCTGTTCGAGGGAATGCAGGTTGGTAATCTGCACCATTTCACCGGCCGCTTCCATGGCTTTGTACCAGGCGAGTTGCGCCTGCGTGTGCGCCCAGGCCTGTTCGGGCGAATGCCAGCCGGGCAGCGGATTTTCGGGCGCGACGTAGCGGGCAATCTGCGTGGCCACTACCAGGCCGATATTTCCCTTGCGCAGGGCAGGCAGGCAAACCGTAGCTTTGGAGCGATCAGGTTTGTCGGTCAACCCTTTTTCCCGGGCGTTGATGCGCTCGATGGGTTGCCGCAGGTCGCGGTTCCATTCCATGGCGTTCATGCTGAGGTCGAGGTGGGCATCGATGAGGAACATAATTTATAAGTCGTTTTTGGTGTGTGGGCTGAAAAAGGTCGATTTGTGCCGTTTTCGAAATACTCAAAACGATACGCTAAGCACTACTCATTTATATAATTATATAACAAATCCAGGGTGTGACCCATGGCCCGTAGGGCCAATATCTTTGTAGCATTTTCCAGCGCCAAAATGCACCCGGCCCAGCGGGCCGGTATCTTATCAAAAGTAAATTGAGATAGCGGCCCGCTGGGCCTCAAAACGCTTGGTCATTTATCATTCTACAAAGATGTTGGCCCTACGGGCCATAGGCCACAGCCTGGGCTAACAAGTTATTTTTCTGTCTCGCGCAATTGCGTACCATTCGCCGACAACCTTTTGATTTTCAACAGTATATACCCTTTCGTACAGCGCTACGGTCGGACAAATATGAAAAGGAATGCCGTACAATACATCGCCGATTTTCCAGGAATGACCGGCGCCGGCTTCCACCACGAGGTGTTCTTCGCTTTGTCCGAGGGGTATTAATTCGGGCGCATCCGGGAAAAATACCCGCTTGTCAAGGGGACTTTCAGCAGCGACGGATTTGTGACCCAGGTCGAGGCATAATTTTCCCGCATCAGGCAACGAAATGACCCGTGTAATCAAAATAGCGGCGGGTTTGAAAGGCTGTTCAGGGCAAAGATCGCTGTACCCTTTATCCCAGTAAATGAAAGTGCCCGGACTACATTCGACCTGCTCCCGCTCAGCATGAATGGGATAGGTCGGCGAGCCGCCTGCGATAACAGGATGTATCGTAAATCCCGCTTTTTCGATGGCATTTTTTAGTGTGGTAACCCGCAAAAAAGCCGCATCGCAGGCCGTTTTTCTAGCCTCCAGATCGCTGTTTCGGATATGGCCGTCGTAGGCGTGCAGCCCGACAGAACCTATGCCTTTCATGGAAATACAGGCCAGAAACAAATCCAGCGCAGCCTCCGGTGCAATTCCGGTGCGGTTTTGTCCGACATTCAGGTCGATATATACCGGCACTTCCATTTGCCGGGTTGCAAAGGCATCAGCCATTGCCTGTGCTGTGGCGAGGTGATCGACCAGGCACGAATACCGGGTGGCAGGGCATTTTTCCATAACCGCCATAAAACGCTGTAGTTTCGGCCCCACCGGCTGGTAGGCCAGCAAAACGTCCGCCGCGTCGCACGTACCCAGCATTTCCGCTTCTGCGATGGTTGCGCATTTGAATTTGCGGATACCTGCATCCAGCATCAGCCGCGTGGCTTCGGCCGATTTATGGGTTTTGACATGCGGGCGCAGGCGCTGCACATCGCCGATCATGCGTATGGCCAGGTCGATATTGTACCTGACCAAATCCGGGTAGATGACCAGCGCCGGAGAATCCAGGTTGTCGATATTGTCGATGGTGTAATTCATGGGAAAACGTTCTTTTTTTACCACATAGTTCACAGTAGGAATTTCACATAGATCACATAGTACGTTGCTATGTGAAATTCCTACTGTGAACTATGTACAGTGCTTTTCTATGTGATCTATGTGAAATTCCTGCTGTGAACTATGTGGTAAAAAAATCCGTGTTCTATCGCTACGCGTGTAGTTCAAAAATCCCCTCCACCTCCACCGCCACATTGCCCGGCAGCGAACCCATGCCGACAGCGCTGCGCACCCCGATGCCGTCGTAGCCCCAGAGTTCGGCAAACAAGGCGCTGCAACCGTTGATAACAATCGGGTGTTTTTCGTAGTCGGGCGTGGCATTGACCATGCCCAGCAATTTGACCACTCCTTTCACCCTGTCCAGGCCGCCCAGGTGTTTGGACAAAGACGCCAGCATGGCCAGTCCGCATTGCCGTGCCGCTGCCTGGCCTTGTTCCTCGTCGAGGTCTTTGCCTAATTTTCCGGTGATATACGTGCCGTCTGTGTTCACGGAAACGTGGCCGGACACGTAAAGGAGATTTCCTTGTATGAGGCAGGATTTGTAAATGCCTTTGGAGGCGGGCAGTACCGGCAGGGTTAGGCCCAGAGTCGCCAATTTTTGTTCGATAATACCAGATGCCATAGGGAAAAGTCAGGTTGGTTGAAAGATTGGCAGGTAAGATAGGCAGGCTGCGGTTTTTGTCAAATCAGATGGCATCTTTTCTGTAAAAGCGTCCACTTGTTCTTGGAAAACTTCTACACTTGTGCCTGAAATTTGTGATGCGCCTGTATGGGTTGTGTTTCGTGTATGGTGTTTAGTGTTTGGGGAGTTCCCCCTTGGCAACTGCGGGTAATTAGGTGTTTCAAATTCACAGTCGCCTGAAGCGAAGCACCGTAAACACGAAACACCAAAAACCGAACACAGCATAAGCCAAAGCACCCCCCAAACACGAAACACCACACACCAAACACATAAAAATGAATGCCAATACCGTCAACTCCACCTTTGAATCCCGTTTTTCCACGGCGCCGGACATCACCGTCCGCGCGCCGGGCCGCATCAACCTGATCGGCGAGCACACCGACTACAACGGCGGTTTTGTGCTGCCGGCAGCCATCGACAAGGCCATCTGGCTGGCTGCGGGCAAACGCGCCGACGGGCGGTTCGCTTTTTATGCCCTCGATCTGGACGATTATTTCCTGTCAGACGACGCGGGAACTGTTTTTCAGGAACGGCACAAATGGGCCAATTACCTGCTCGGCGTCATCAGCGAGGCCCGGAAAGACGGCCTTGAGATCGGCGGGCTGAACGTGGTGTTCGGCGGCGATGTGCCGCTGGGCGCAGGGCTGAGTTCTTCGGCGGCGCTGGAAAGCGGGACGATGTTTGTGCTCAACGAACTGTACCAACTGGGACTTTCGCGCATGGACATCGTGCGGCTGGCGCAGCGCGGCGAGAACAATTTTGTGGGCATGAAATGTGGCATCATGGATATGTTCGCTTCGGTCATCAGCCGGGAGAAATCGGTGGTCCGGCTCGATTGCCGCAGCCTGGAATACGCGTATTTCCCATTCGATGCGCCCGGTTTCAGCCTTGTTTTATGTGATTCGGGCGTAAAACACACCCTCGTCGATTCCGAATACAATACCCGTCGGGCAGAATGTGAGGAAGGTGTGGTAGTGTTGAAACAATACGATCCGGGTATTTCCAGCTTGCGCGACGTGTCGCCGGCGTTGTTGAAAAAGCACGAACAAGCGCTGCGTCCGGTCGTTTTCCGCCGTTGCAAATACGTGGTGGAGGAAATCGCCCGCGTGGAACTGGCCTGTGCAGCCCTGCAGCGCAACGACC
>JALHMA010000155.1 GCA_022844265.1 Saprospiraceae bacterium
CTGCGGGGTTTTGAATGTCCGTTGCCGAAGCAAAACCGCCGCCTGAAACAGCAGACCATTCATAGGCAATATTCGGGCCGGCAGAAGAGGCGCTCCCGTCCAGAACAAGGGCGGGAAGCAAACACAACAAGGTTTGTCCGGCGCCAGCATCGGCTACCGGCGGTGTTATATCTTGCTCTGTTTCAACGGTATATGTGCTGGAACAGGAATTATTGGTATTTAAAACGGTCAGCGTGTACGAGCCGGGGCCGCTGACGGTCGCCAGCAAGGTTCCCTGCCCGGACAGGACGAGTCCACCCGAACTACTCCATAAATAAAAGATACCCGGCCCGGTTGAAGTGCCTGTGGCATCGATCTGAACAGATGCATTGGTACAGGTCTGTATGTTCAAGGGCGTTGCTGTTACATTGGGCAAAACCGCAGTCGTTGCAACTGTGGTGGAAGCCGAAGATTGGCAGCCGTTGGCCTGGCTGGTGACTAAAAGTGTGTAGGTAGCGGGCGCCGTGATCGTCGGGGCAAGCGTGTTCATACCTGCGGCGATACCACTTCCCGTGGAAGACGACCATTGATAGGAAAAACTAGGCCCGGTGCTGGAACCTGTCCCGCTGAGTTGAAGCGCCTGGTTGGTACAATTTAAAGACCCGTTGTGGTTGGCCACTGCTGCGGGCGCCTGAATATTCTGGCCAATAATAACCGTATCGGCAGCCGAACAACCATTTCCAGGGTTAAAAACCGATAAAATATAGGTTCCCGGCGCATTAATACCTGCCATAGCCGTATTTGCTCCGGTTGTAATATTTCCGCCATTCGTCGCAGTCCAGGCGTAGGCATACGTCGGATTTGCCGTAATATCTCCCAGCGTCAACGTCTGCACTGTACAGGTAAGCATTGCCGGATTCCCCGCAAAAGCCGGTGGTGCGCTTGTATTTCGTTCAATCAGAACCGTAGCCGCGGAGGAACAATTGCTCAGATTGTTGGTCAGCAACAGGGTATATGTTCCGGGGGTATTGATGACGGGACTCAGGGTATTTTCCCCGGAAAAAAACTGGCCGCCATTAGACGCTGTCCAGGTAAAAGTGGTATTGGCAGAAATGGTGGAACCAAGTGCGTCGAGGGTGACCAGCGCGTTATCACAATCCAGTTCATTGCTCGGAATAACCACTGCCAGCGGCTCGTTGTAATCCTGTCCGACAACAACATCCACACTATCCGCACAACCATTTTGATTAAAAGTAGCAATAAAAGTATAGGCGCCTGCTTCGGTGACAATGGCGTTGGCGGAAGTCTGCCCCGACTGGATATTGCCATCCGCTGTGACCCATTGATAAGTCACGCCGGTATTGGGAATGGAATTTCCACTTAAACTGACTTCCGTAATCAAACAACTCAGCGAATCCGGTTCTGCGGCGGAAGCAAGTGGCGCATTCGTATCACTCAGCACTTCCACGACATCCGTACTGCTGCAACCGTTGTCATTATTGGTAACCTGCAGGGTGTAGGTTCCTGCGCTGCCCGCCACCGGTTGGGGCGTGTTGGCGCCGGTTAAGATAGAACCGCCGTTATCTACCGTCCACTGGTACAAAAAATTCGTCCCCTGCGAAGAGCCGGATGCATCCAGCGCTGCATTGGTCAGAATACAAGTGAGCACCCTGTCCGGGCCCGCGTTTACGGTCGGAGGCGCAGCGATTGAAATTTGTTGCACGGAAGCCGTAGCAGAACAACCGTTGTTGTTGTTGAGCACACGCAGCGTATATGTACCCGTCGTGTCGACAAGCGGATTCAGCGTATTGGCGCCGGAAACGATATTTCCACCATTCGAAGCCGTCCAGAGGTAGGAAAAAACAGGCCCGAAAGAGGAGCCGCTACCATCCAGCTCAATGTCCAGCGTTACGCAACTCAGGTCGCCGGTGGTTCCGGCAACCGCCGTTGGTATGGCAAAATCGCCATCCACCTCGGCTGTTGCAGTGGCCGTACAGCCGGACTGATCGGTAACCACTACGGTGTACGTTCCGGCAACGAGGTTTTGAGGGTCTTGTACGCCGGCGCTATGGCTCCAGGCATAGGTGTAATTCGGCGTCCCGCCTGTCACTTCCAGGTCGATGCTTCCTCCGGTTGGAGTATTACAATCCGTTCCCTGTGTACTGACAATGGCAGGGAGTAAAGCGGGGGGAGACTCAATGGTAAATTGTTCCAGTGTGCCGCAACCCAGCGCATCCGTAACGGTGAGCGTGTATGTCCCGGCCTGTAAATTGCCCGGATTAACCGTATTGGGCGGAATGACCTGCGGCCCGCTCCAGGCATAAGTATACGGGGTTTGCCCGCCCTGTACGATGGTTGAAATGGAACCATTATTCAATTCGGCGCAGCTCTGATTGTTCACATCAGTTGCAATTTCAATAAAGGCCTCCGTGACGATCAGCATTCCGGCGGCTGTTCCGACACAGCCGTCTCCGCTGCTGACTGCTGTTAATGCGTACGTACCCGGCTGGGTGACCTCCAGTTTAAACGGGCTGCTTTGAATATTGGAAATGGGCGCCTGGGGCATGCCGTTCAGGGTGTAATTAACCGTAAAGGGGGCCACCCCTTCAAAGAGGAATGTCAGGCTGTCTGCCTGGCCGAAACACAATGCAGGCGCGGGGCTTTGTAATTGCGCCGTTACGGGAGGCGGAACGGTTACCAGGGCGGTGGCTATACCCGATGTATTGCAGCGATCCGTCACCGTTACAATGTATTGCTGGGTGGCGTCGACCTGTGGCGTGAAGGTGGGGTCGTTTGCACCGTTTCCCCAATTGTACGTGTAAGGCTGTGCGCCGCCGCTTACGTTGACGCTGAGCGTAGCGAGGCCCGGTTCACAAATCAGGAGCGTATCGGCTGCCAGTTCGAGCGGTTGTACATCCAGAATAGTCAGAATTTCCTGTGGTCTGGAACAATTGCAGAGATTGGCCAACATGACCTGAATCGTTTCCGGATTTTCCGGCAGTGCGTCTGCAAAAATGGATACCGGAACTGAAATCTCCTGTTGATTGGCCGGGATCGTCACAGAAGCCGGAATAGCGGAATAATCTGCGCCGGCAGTAGCGCTGCCCGAAACGGAATAATTGATCGTAAGTGGCAAGCCGGCATTGCCGCCAACCCTGCGAAAAAGCAAAGAAACCTGTCCGCAGTTTTCATACGTCTCCAGGGCATCCACCTGATTGTCGACCACCCAATGCACAGAGGCATTGCCGCCTGCATCGAAAGATCCTGCTTTCAGAAATACTGCCGAATCAAAAATTCCATCGGCGACGTCGGCTATTTTCAGGGAAATACGGTAGGTTTTGCAAGTCTGGAGATTGGCCCTGGCGGTTATTTTTTTGGTAAAACCATCGAATTGAATTTGATTAACCGCCGGGGTATTGACGCCGGTCTGACCGCAAAGAGTGCCTGTCGGAGGCGTATTATTGGTAAAATAGGCCGAATTGAGCAGGTGATTTACATTGTTGATGGCTACAAAAGTCGGGGTATTAGGCACCAGCGCGATATTTTCAGCGCCGTTGAAAGGCCCGTTGATACCGGGACCGGAAATAAAAAAGCCGAATGCGTCATTAAACTCGGAATTGACATATTCGCAATATTCTTCCGAAGCGAATACAAACTCAAAAGCAACGGATGATTGGGTCGGCGTGAAATCAAACTCGATATTGGCCATATCGTAGGTGTCTCCGCCAGCAGACAGTTCAGCAAGGTCGGCATCGGGCGTATAAATGGCAAAACCCATGTCGGCGTTATCGGTACTGTTGATACCGGTGGCGACCAGGGCATTGCCGGTTGCCATGATAACGCCTTCAGAAAAACCGATATTGGAAAGTCCGTTGGAAAAGGTGCCGATCTGAGAGGGTTGTCCCGAGTACGTCACATTGCTCACGTCAAAACAATCTCCCCCAATGAGCACATCCCGTATCAGGGTGTGCGCGCCGATACCGGGTTGGACCATTATTTCACCCGCCGATGACTCCATATATTCGCGGAGGGATTTTTTCTCACAGGTTTGACACAACAGGGAAACGTAGTGGGTGGGCGGATTGGCAGTATCCCAACTACAGGCATACTCGAATACGAATTCCATCGTTTCAGCATCCGCTTTGAAACGTATTTCGTGCAGCGTATCATTGTAACTCAATACCTGATCGCCGGGAATCAACAACTGCATAGCGGGCAAACAAATATCGGATGCCGGATTTTTCGGTATCTTCAAAAGATAGGTTTCTCCAGGAAATAAATGTTGGATAGCGACTATCTGTACAGGAGTGCCTACGCGCATGACCTGCCGCTGCAAAAGTCCGTCGAGCAAAACGGTTTCAGGGTTTGAGACCTCCGATATGTCATTCTGAGCAAGTAACCGGTTGGGAGCAAAGCTCAATACGAAGGCAATACCAAGGGGTATAGACGTAAAAAAGATACGCATACGAAGTCGGGCTTGATTAAAAAATTATAGTTTCACATGCATGTTTTTATTCAGATCCATGGGAAAAACCCGAATAATCCACCCGAAAACACGTTTTGATTGGCTGGTGGAAAACCAAAATTGCACAAAAAGCAACACAAGGTTAGAAAAATTTTACACTTTTTACACCGATTCAATAGCAAATTCGTCGCGTGTAAGTCGAAAACTGTTTTTTAACTTATGGCTAACAGAATGTGGTTTTTAAAGTTTCAATCTTTTTACCTGAAAGCTGCTGCGATTGTTGTTTGCATAATACAGACAGTGTAAGTTTGCAGCGCCTTTTAAAAAAGGGATTTTTTCATTCACTTTTACACTCAATGGATAGTGATCCGTTATTATACACGCGAAAAACGACGACTCGTCGAACTGAACGAGTTGGAGCCTGGCTGTTGGGTGCATCTCGCTCCGCCCTTTACGCCTGACGAACTGGAGGATATTGCCCGCCGGTTTGAATTTGATGCTGTTTTCCTGACGGACTCCCTCGACCTCGACGAACGCGCCCGTTACGAACGCGACGAGGATATCCGGTTTATCCTGATCAACACCCCGGTTAAAAACAGCAACGGAGAAGGTGAAAATGAAGCCTATTTCATCACAGTCCCGATCGGTATCATCCTCACCATCGAACACGTCATTACCATTTCAGCATTCGAGACGCCTATTCTGGATAAATTTCTGGAAAACAATGTCCGCAATTTTAATCCGGCAGATGAAAAACGCTTCGTCCTGCAGGTGCTCGAACAAAATGTGTATCACTTTTTGTCCTGCCTGAAAACGCTCAACCTGCGCCGCAACCGCATCGAAAAGGAGCTGATGAACAGCAGCCGCAATACCGACCTGAAACAGTTGCTGGCGATTGAAAAAAGCCTGGTGTACTTCGTTAACTCGCTCAATGCCAATGAGTTATTGAAAATGAAAATGAAGCGGACGGATTTCCTGCACATCAATGGCGACGAGGATCTGACCGACCTGTTCGAGGATATTATCATCGATAATTCACAGGCGCTTTCCATGGCCAATGTGTACACCAACATCCTCAACGGTACGATGGACGCCTATTCGAGCATTATCTCGAACAACCTGAACCAGGTAATCCACCGCCTGACCATCGTCACGGTGGTACTCATGGTACCGACGCTCATTTCTTCTTTTTTCGGTATGAATATTCCGAATGGCATACCGGAACATCCCCTGTCCTTTTATGCGACCGTGGTGCTCACGGCTGTGGTGACGGGGCTGCTGTACTGGTTTATGCAAAGGCGCAAGATGTTGTAAACGAACATTTTACTGACTCGGATCGGCAGAAAAATTGACGTCGCCGATTTTGACGCCGATGAACCTGAATCCACTTTCCACCTGGGATGGATTAAAAATAGCAGGTGTGACTATGTATTCAGGGAAGTCTTCTTGAAATGGATTCGCCGGATTGGGAAACGCATAATTAAATGGCATAAATCGCCAGGATTTCCCGTTGGGAAGTTCGTCTGTAATTCCCAGGATCAACCTTCGCATGATGATGATATCCATCAGTGTCACTTGACCATCCTGATTCACGTCAGCGGCGATCAATTTGTATGGAGAATCTAAGGGTTCAACCCCCAAAATATGCCTGGAAATGATTAGCATATCAAACGTTGTCACTCCATTCAAAGGATCCATATCTTTTGAGGGTTGTAATGTGATGACATAGCCTCTACCGGATATGGATGAGAATGGAGTAACTGCCGAACCGGTTATATCCGAATACAGTTCAAATGCCAGGCTGTCATTATTACAGTTCACACCAGATACCGCATACCGTACTTGAGGAATTTCAAAGGGATAAAACGTATCCACTTCCGGTTTCTGTGCGTTAAAAAAAACCATCGGTGCATGCATACCCGTGCCCGGGTAAAATGGTGTGAAAGAGACATAACAGACCGTGGTATTACCTGCTTCATCTCTGGCCCAAATCTCCAGATGAACTTCTACTCCAAATCCTATATATACAGATAAGGTATCTTCGGGAAATCCTTCACCGGTACAAACTCTCCTGATACCAATCTCAATATCCGCGTTTGCGCTGTGATTGTCATACACCGTATCAATTAACTCATCAGCAAAAATCATGTATAAAGGTTCCGGTAAATCATAAATACTTAGTGTCAAGCATTGCAGCACCGGCGGCACCGTATCCACCTGGCCGAATAGCGATGAGGTATGGAAAAAGATACATAAAAAAGGTATAAAAAATTTCATAATATCTTGTATTTGAAAAAGTTAAGTAGTTATCTGCTTGTTGTTTAGAAGATTAATTTTCCAGGGTTCCATAGCCGCGTAGCGGCATAAGGTCGGTAGAGCAACCAAAGATCAATGTACAAAGGTGCGTAGCACCGTAACTTGTGGCCCTTGTTTCGGTGCTGCGCACCTTATGAATACGCAAGGCATTTATTGCTACCGACCTTATGCCGCTACGCGGCCACAGCGTCCAACGAAAATCAGGCTCTTGTACAACAGGGATAGTCAGAAAAAAATAAATGTGTTACTGGCTAGGATCAGCGGAAAAATTGACGTCGCCGATTTTGATGCCGATGAAAAAGTAAGGACTCCCATATTGAGACTCCCCATTGATTATATCAAATTGTTCCGGGAAAACAGTTTGGAATGGATCGGCAGGATCAGGAAAAGTGTAATATTCAGGGATAAAGCGCCACGATTTTCCATTTGGCAATTCATCGGTGATCCCAAGGATCAATTTGCGTAAAATAACCACATCGTATATGGTCACCTTTCCATCCTGATTGGCATCTGCCGCGATCAATTTATAGGGTGAGTCAAATGGTTCAATACCAAGGATATGCCTGGAAATCGATACAAGGTCAGCAGTGGTAACACCATTTAAGGGATTTGTATTTTTATCCGCTGTCACAGCGCCGTTGTATCCCATTGGGAAAATATATCCGAATCCACCATGATAGTAATTCGATTCCAGGTTTTGATAATACTCATCAAGTGTGTCACCTGAACAGTTATTCAACGAAGCGTGAAAGTCTACATGACGAATTCCTATTAACGGGTAGGTATCTGTCAGGGGAGGCGTTCTTGCAACAAAAATAGCTTCAGGGTCGCAGCCCGGATCCACCACAAATACTATAACAGTATCCACAGCAATATTTCCAGCTTCATCTTGTGCCCGTATCTCCACTTCAATAGGTTCGTTGGCTCTTACCCAGATAACATTTATTCCCACAGGAGATTCCTGACCGGTACAGCCAATCCGCAAACCCATTTTTATAGTATTGAAAGCACTGTAGTTGTCATAAACAGTATCAACCAATTCCGATAGATATAGAGAATCAGAACACCCCAGCATTCCATAGTGTAAACCATGTGATTGTATAACCGGCGGTACCGTATCCACCTGGCTCAACAGCACACCAGTGTTCAGGAGAAAAAACAGGATCAATGGGGTAAATTTCTGCATAAGAATGAAGGTGTGGCAAATTATCTTCAAACGTATAAAAAACGATACGGCCCGTCGGTAAAATACCCATCTTTGACCCCTACCCGACTAAACAAAATGGGAAAATTGACTTCTATGAAACGCCTGTCCGACGCTACGTACATTCTCCTCGCCTTTGTCGTCCTCAAAATCTTCCTCCACCTGCTCACAGCCGTTCAGTTGGGGTTCCACCGCGATGAATATTTGTACCTCGAATTGGGCAGGCACCTCGACTGGGGCTTTTGGTCCAATCCGCCCCTGATCGGGGCGATTGCCTGGTTTTCGCAGACCTTTTTCGGCGATTCTGTGCTGGCAACGCGCCTGCTTCCCGCAATGGCCGGCGGCGGTTTGCTGCTGGTCACAGGCCTGATGGTACGCGATCTGGGCGGCGGGCGTTTTGCCCAGTTGCTGTGCGGCGCGGGTATGTTGTTTTCCATTGCCTGGCTGCGCACATTTTCGATGCTGCAACCCGTGCCTTTTGATGTGTTGTGCTGGGCGCTGTTGTCTTTCGGCCTGCTGAAATGGCTCAAAACCGATGATGCGCGCTGGTGGTGGTGGATTGGCGCCATGGCCGGCATCTGCTTTTTGAACAAATACACGCTGGTGTTTTGGGTAGCCGCTTTGCTACCAGCGTTGCTACTCACGCCGCGGCGCAAGGTACTGCTTACAAAAGCGCCGTGGCTGGCGGCCGGACTGGCCTTGCTGATTATGCTTCCCAACCTGATCTGGCAGTGGCAAAACAACTTTCCGGTGATCCGGCACATGGAAGAACTGGCCCGCAGTCAGCTCGATCACGTGGAGCCGGTCAATTTTCTGATCGATCAATTGCTCATGCAAGGCCCTGGCGGCATGGTATTGTGGATAGCAGGACTCTTGTTCCTGTTGCGCGCACCGGTGATGCAGCCTTACAGGCTACTGGGCTGGTTTTACTTATCTATCTTATTGATTTTCTTAGCCTTAAATGGCAAAAGTTATTACACCCTCGGCGCTTACCCTGTGCTGATAGCGGCCGGAGCGGTGTACTGGGAGCGTTTTTTGCAAAAAAACTGGTCGCGCGCAGTACTCGTTGCAGCCGTAGTGCTGCCGGGTCTCCCCCTGTTTCCCACAGGCATCCCGATCTGGCCTGCCGACAAACTGGTTCCGTATTTCCAGAAACTCACCGATGCCGGCGTTGTAGCCGTGCGCTGGGAAGACGGCGAACTGCACCCGCTTCCGCAGGACTACGCCGACATGCTCGGTTGGACAGAACTGGCCGCCGTGGTGGACAGCGCCGTTCGGATTGCCGGGATCAACAACTGCCTGATTTATGGAGAAAACTATGGGCATGCCGGGGCGGTCAGCCACCTGTGCAGCCCGGAAATCCGCGCGCGAACCGTCAGTTTTTCAGATTCGTATCGCTTGTGGGCGCCCCTTCACCTGCCTGCAGGAACCAATACCCTGATTTACATCAATGATGAAATGGGTGAAGATGTGCAGGCGCTGTTTGCTGACATTCAGAAAGTCGGTGCGATTGAAAATCCGCTGGCCCGGGAGTTCGGTACAACGGTCTGGATGTGCAGGCAACCGCGTGCGGATATGGATGTGTTTTGGAGCGAACGGGTGCAGGAAGTCAGAGACGCTTTTGGTATCCGGCCTCGTTAGGTTTATGGTTTATGGTTATACAATTTTCGCCCGTGCAAATGAAAAAATACGGGCATCGGGATTCTTTTTCCCCATTGCTGCATCGCGAATGATTTCTCCGGCGATTTGGCTGAATAAAATGCCGTTTCCGCCGAAACCCAATGCAAAAAAGGTACGGGGTCGCTCCCGAACGGTACCGATATAGGGAAGTCCATCGGCTGTTTCTGCAAAAGTACCTGCCCAGTTAAAGTCTACAAGAAGCGGGGCCAGCGTTGGAAATCGTTTATTAAAATCTTGTGTCAGCTGTTGCGTCTTTCTGGCAAGCAAACGGTCCCGTTTGCCGGGATTAAAAAAAGGTTCATCCCTGCCGCCTACCAGCACGCGCCGGTCCGGAGTCGTCCGAAGGTAGAGATACGGGCGGGCGGTCTCCCAAATCAGGGCATCCCGGTACCAGATTTCGTCCCCGTCGAAAGGTTCGCTGACCAGCGCATAGGTAGAGTGCAGGCGCGTGACCTTTTGTGTCAAATATTCCTGCGATTCATATCCGCCGGCGATCACCAATTGTTTTGCACGAATAGATTGTCCGTGTTGGGTGTGTAGCACTACCTGCGTTTTTTCATGCCGAATATCAACGATTTCGGTTTTGTCGAAGACCTGCGCCCCGTGTTTCAAAGCATCCTGCAACAGTGCGTGTGTGAGTGCATAGGCGTCTACCTGCGCTCCGTCATGCGGGGAGTAAAGCGCTCCGGGCGTTTGAAAGGAGGGAAAAGCGCTCTTCATGTCGCTTTTATCCCAGCGCTCCACCCGGATGCCGTGCTTTTTTCGTATTGCATATTCCTGGTCAAGACCTTCCAAATCGGCTTTTCGACTGGCATAATAAACGGATGGTTTTCGCTCAAAGCCCGTCGGAAGAGGCATTTTCTTGCAAATCAGTTCCAGTTTGTCAATCGCATGGATACAAAGGTGATAGCTGCGGGCAGCGTCCTTTTCGCCTACAGATTTTGCCAGTTGATGCATGGGAACATCAATTTCATACTGTAACAAAGCAGTGCTAGCACAGGTGCTACCCATGCCGATGTGCCGGCGGTCTACTACCGCTACCTGAATCCCCGCCTGCGCCAGATACCAAGCCGTGAGCGCACCGGTAATGCCGCCGCCCATAACGAGGTAATCTACTTTCAAGGTGTTTCGAAGGGCGGGATATTCGCAGAGCAAACCATTTTTTAAAAGCCAGTATGGATGAGGGGTATGGAGATTCATGGATAGGATTAAAAGAACAAAATCCCCGTTACAACCACATCCAGGTCGATCGTTGTTTTGGCAGCAACATTCAATTGGAGCAGGTTGAGCGTCGAATCCAGCAGATTGACCTGGAGTTCGCCTTTTACCAGCAGTTTGCCTCCGGCGCCTTCCTGATAAGAAATGAAATACACTTCATACAGGCCGCTTTCAAGGAAAGAAAGGCTGTAATCGCCATTGTCGGCTACGACAGCGCTGGTAACGGCATTTTTAAACTGTACCTGGGAAGTGCCCTGCGGAAATTTCTCATTTTCGTTGTATGTACCTTTCAGGTAAGCGTAGGCGATGATTTTATCGCTGGCGGAGACGCCGTCCGAGCAATTTCCCGCGATTTTTCCCACATTCGCTTTGTCTAGCAGACGCACGGCGGTCTGGAGTTCCGCATTCGTAACGAATTCGAATTCCGTGGTGGATCCCGTTTGATAGACAATACTTTTACGCAAGTCAACATCGATCACCGCTTCCGTCGTGTCAGCTGCTTTGGTCACCAAACTGCCTTTTGCTTTCAGGGTCAACTCGCTGCTGCCTTCCAGTTTTCTTTTAGTGCCTTGCTGGTCTTTTACGTAACATCCCGGGTTGTTGCCGAGGGCGTCCGTTTCGGTATCGAGTATCAGCACAATTTCGCTGTACGTACCGGCATCGATATTTCCTTCACCCAGTAGCCTGGTTTCCCCATTTTGGTAGGCAAGCAGGTCGAAGGTCGTTTTTCCTTCAAAACCTTTCCATGACACGCCATCCACTTTGATATCGGTTACGGTAATAAATACACCGCTTACATTAGGATCGTCGATCGGCGCATCGGTGATTTCCAGTCGTGCGTAGGCAGGCTCAGGAAGTGGGTCGAGTTCTTTGAGGCATGACGACATGGTCATTGCAAAGATGGAAAAAAGCAATAGCGCCGGAAGGCTTATTATTGAGCGATTTATCATGTTCTTGATTTTTAGTGAATAGGATGAATGAGGGGTTGATGAAGGTTGATGAGGTTGATGAGGTTGATGAGGTTGATAATACAGCCACTCAATGATGTAACTTCCCTCATTTTGAGGTACTATTATCAACCTTATAAACCTCATCAACCTCATCAACCTTTTAAAACCGTCCTTATCTCCGGTTGAAATAAAAGTGCATCCCGATTACAAAGTCCCAGGCAGTGGTCAGGGTGCGGGTCGTTTGGTTGGCGCCACCTACACTGATGATATTTCTGCTGATACCGTAGTTGTATTTTACCTGGGTTTCCAGCGAAACCCGTCCGTTGGAAAAGATAGAGTACCCCGGACCTGCACCGAATGTCATAAGCGTAGTATTGGCGTTTTGGCGTTCAGCGCCGATAGAAAGTTCGGTGTCCGATTTTCCGTAACCATACACAGCGCCCAGAAACAAAGCCTGATCGCCGGCGAAGGGAAAGTACAGTCTGGTATAAGGCCCAAAGAGCAATTTGGTATCAGAGGTGCGCTGTGTACCGGCAGTAGTCTGGGAATTGTCTTGTGTGGAACTTACCAGGTAATCCATACCGAGGCCAAAAACGAAATTATTGGTAATAAAATAGCCGATCGTGGGCGTGATATGAAGCTGGTAACCGGTGTTCCCGCCTTTCAGAACGGTACCTCCGTTATCAATTTGGATGCTGGTCACAGAATTGACATATCCGAAGCCGGT
>JALHMA010000156.1 GCA_022844265.1 Saprospiraceae bacterium
AACACCACCATTCCAATCAAATAAAAACCCAGCATCATGGCAAAGCTAATAAAAAACGCCGGCCCCAATTACGTCTTCGGTCGTGTAACAGACACACTTAACCGCCCATTGCCAGGGTTGAAAGTACGAGTCTCTGACCGCGATATGCGGAGCGAGGAACTGCTGGAGGAGACCTTCACCGACCAGGAAGGCCGCTACGAAATTATCTGGCATCAGCGCGAATTGGATGGCAGGGGACGCAGAACAGCGGATATTGCCGTCAAAGTGCTCACGCCGGAGCGGGATACGCTGTTGTTTACTTCTGATATGGATCAGGTGCGCTTCAATGCGGGCAGGCGCGAGGAAATCAACATCGTTATTCGGCAGGCTGTTCCGACTGAACGGGTGGAGTACGACCACCTTTTGCGGGAAGTGCGTTTTTTAGCCAATCAGGTGGCCATCGTGGATTTGCAGGAAAGCGAGCAACAACGAGATATTACCTTTTTGTCGAGGGAGACGGGGTATTCTACCCAACAAATAGAACATTTGGTTGTAGCGCATCGCATGGAAGTGGCCTCGCAGATCGAGGCGGCATTTTTTTACGCGCTGCTTCACCAAAACACCTTGTTGAAAAACGACTGGGTCAATTCAACACAAATACGCTTAAACATCGGCTTGGATACCGATACACTCCCCTTGTTATACGATGCAGCACTGACTGATGCAGAGCTTATTAAAAAAGATGTGCGGGCCGCTGAAAAATCCCTCATTATCAGTGAAAAAATAGCAAAGGAATCTAAAAAATACACGGGTCAATTGCGCAGATTTCGGGATAAAGCGGAAGCGTATTACCGGGAAGAACATCCTCGACGGGTGCTTGAAACCGTTAGCGCCTTTATAACAGATGATAAGTTGGGTGAGATGGGCCGCCTTTTTAAAGAACACAATAATGACCTCGATACATTTTTTCAAAAAATCAACGATCCCGCTTTTTTCCAGTCGGATAAAGAACAAGATCCCAAAGTATTGTCCTTACTGAGGGAATTATTAGGGTTTGATCGCGGGCTGATTGATGTGGTGAAAAAAGCCAAAAGCATCGAAACGCCGACGGATGTGCGTCGCCTGGCAGCGATGGATCCGTTGGAGTGGAAAAATATCCTTTCAGAGGCCCAGAAAACAACAGCGCGATCGGCAAAGCAGGCCGGGGAGCGAGATATGCTCGACTTTCGGGCGTTCATGCTGGCCCGAAAAATGGAGGCAGCTTTTCCGACAACTGCCTTCGCCGCTCAATTAGGGCGTGAACAAGAGGCGCAATTGCCCCAACAGTCGGAAATAGTCGAGTGGTTTCAACAGCATGAAGATTTTGACCTGATAAACGGCAATGTTGATTTATACCAAAAAGACCGGCAACAAAAGCGAACCGCAGCCACCCCGATGCCCGAAGGGTTGCGAGAGGAGATAAAATCCATTCAACGGATTTTCAAATTAGCGCCCAACTACCGGCAAACAATGGGCCTTCGGGCGCAAAACATCCGTTCTGCCCAGCATATCGCAGCCTTGGGCGAACGGCAATTCGTTCAAAAAATAGCGCCAAAAGCGGGAATAGAGCCTGCCGAAGCGAAAAAAATATTCCTGCGCGCCGAGCGCGCCCATACCGGAGCTATGTTATTAGCCGGAGAGTTGCAGGATATGCTACGCGCCAACGATACGGCCGCACTCCGTGGCAATGGCGAAATGGCGCTCAAACTGACCAGGGTGGCCGCTGATTTCCCGGATTTAAAAACATTGTTCCAACTCACCGATCAGTGTGCCTGCGAACACTGCCGCTCGGTGTACAGCCCGGCGGCATATTTGGTTGAAGTATTACAGTTTTTAGACAAGCGCGAAACCCTATCGGGCGTCTCTGCCAAACAAAAACTGTTCGAACGCCGCCCGGATTTGGGCGATATTGATCTGGGCTGTGAAAATGCTAATACACCCGTCCCTTATATTGACCTTGTTTGCGAATTACTGGAGGCAGAAATCGCAAAAGATGAGGGAATTCCTTACGCCGGGCCTTTGTCCGATGGGCCGGATCCGCTTGGCGGTACAATTTCGGCCCTTTTATTGGCTGCTTTGGAGGCGCAAAATGTGCCCGTAACTGAAAAAGCGCAAATTTTCAAATCCGAGACTACCCCGCTTTTTCCCCATTACCTGCGCGATAGCAAAGCGGTTTGTCGAATTGAAGAAGAAACCCCGGGGAATTACCGCATTTTTCGTCTGCGGCAAACCCTCTCTTCCGCCGAAGAACTCGCTGCCGCGCCAGAGTATGTCAATGAAGCGGCTTACATAGAACTCAAAAATCAAGACTATGCCTTCAAACTGCCGTTCGACCTCGATCACACCGAGGCGAAAGCGTATTTCAGCCGGTTTGGCATATCGAGGACCGATTTGATGCAGGATTTTCAGGTAGCCGCCGCCCCTTCCGATGCGCACATCGCGGCAGAGCGTTTAAGGTTGACCGACCGGGAACGGGCTTTGATTACGGAGGAAGATGTAACAGAGGCCGGCCAACAAGCCATTTGGAATGTTCCTGGAAATGACCCTCTTGTACCGGGAGTGTTGGCAGACTATATGAAACGCCTCGACCATTTTTTAGACAAAACAGGCCTGACCTACAAACAAGCAGATTTACTGCTGAGCCTGTCCTGGACGGACGATGATGATTCGCTTTTCATCAAACACAATGATTCAAGTTGCGATACGGCCCAAAAGGAAATTGCCGGCCTTGGTTTGGTTTCTTTGGACAGGATTCATCGTTTCCTGCGCTGGCACAAAAAATCGGGTTGGCGCTTCGAGATTTTGGACGAAATCATTGTGCAGCCCCAACTTGGAGCCGGCATATTGGATGACAACTGTCTGATCCACGCCGCGAACCTTGTACAAATTACCGAACAAATTACTATTCCCGTTGAGGAATTAATCGGTTTTTATGGCTTTATACCTCACACGGAATACTTATCTGCTGATAAAAAACCGCTGTATCATCAGGTTTTCCTGAACAAAGCGAAAAATGGCTTTGTGGATGAGCGACTGTTGCCTGGTAATATTGACAATGTTACTCCATTAACCACCCTGCAAACCTCCTTAGCCGTTTGTTTGCAAACTTCAGAGGCGGAATTAGCCCAATTATTACCCCTGACTGCAATGGGAGGAACCCATACAGAAGCAAACCTGAGTTTCCTGTTTGGTGCGACGCGCTTAATGCGCAAATTGAAATTAAAAGCGGCTGATTTTGTCACACTCCGACAGCTTACAGGTATTCTTTTTGAACAGTCCCCTGCCGCAACCTTAGCTTTTGTCAAAGCGGCAAAAGATGCCGTTGAATTGCCGTTAAAATTAGCGGATGTGAAATTTATGCTCCGACACGAGGCGGAAAACTTGGTTGACAGGGACATCAAAGACGAAAAAATCAGCGCTATACTGACCAAACTACAAAAAGAACTTCAGAGAGCGTTTACGGCAACGAAGTCGCCATTTGATGCGGGAATCCCCTCCCAGGAACAATTGAAAGCACTGCAAATGACCCTTTCCGGTTTAGAAGGCGTTGAAGCAGCCGATGTACAGAAGATGGTGGCTTTTTTTGAAGCCCAATGGACGGATGCCTTGGGGAACTACGAGCCGCTTGCAATTGCAGCAGACCTCACTCCGGCCAATGCGGGAATTTACCTTTCTTCAATAATGCCTGTGGGCCTTAATGCGGCGCCTGTTTCAAGCCGCTTTGGAGCAATTGACAGCCAGACGCAGGCATTTGCAACTGAGCAAGCAAATTACAAAATAGCCGCAGATAACCTTTATGCGGCACAACAAGCGCTGGCTCTTGCTCCCGGAGACCCAACGGTATTGGCAAATTTGGCCATAGCAGCGGGAAATGAAGCCTCATCCTTGGCTAATGTAACATTAGCTGAGGGAAATGTAGAAACAGCCAGGAAAGATTTGTTGAGGGCTTTTTTTGCCGAAATTTCCCGTTTTCAATTCCAAAATGCGAAAAAACTAGCTTTAGCGCAAATCATTGTTACAAATTTCAAAGCTGATTTGGCTTTGGTTGAACTTGTTATACAATATGCTCAACTCAAGCAACTTGCCGGTAGCCCTTTGATGCGCTCAGCGCTTTTATCTGATACGCTGATAGATACAGTAAACCCAACTCCCGTTTTACCAGCCCTCACCACTGCGGCATTTCCCGATCAGGTGCAGGCGTTGCGACTGTTGCATAAGATGTTACCGTTCATGCAGGCCTTCAAATTGGACAGTAGCGCTTTGGACTGGCATTTTCAAAACAATTCAAATGGAGCGCTCAACTGGTTTTTGTGGGACGAAATACCCTGTCAAAGCGGGCAATCTTCGGTCAATTATGACCGCTTTGTAGCGTTTTCAAAAATGACGACCCTGAGTAAAACCCTGACGGCTGTTCCCAATCCCGCAGATGCCGAAAACACGGTCGGATTTTATACCGTATTCAATAGCCTTATTGCCGAAGAGGCGCCTTCTGTTTTTCTTGGCAAATTAGCCCTACTGCTGAATGCGGAATATACGAGTGTCGAGGCATTGCACAATCACCTTTATTCGCCCCCGGACATCGGAGGATACGCCCATTTTGCACAATGGGAAAAACTCGAAACCTGCCTTGAATATTTGCGGCTGCTGAATAGCCCGGTTGCCAATATCGAATTTTTTATACAGTCGGAACTAACTTCCGCGGAGGTTAAAATGCTACGGGCTGCATTAAAATCGCGTTATGATGAAGATACATGGCTGGGGGTCTTAAAAGAAATCATGGATGCGATTCGCCCGCAAAAACGCGACGCATTGGTTGCTTATTTACTGGCAAAATTCCCCGATTTCAAAAATGAAAATGATCTGTATGACTTTTTCCTGGTGGATGTTGAAATGGAGGCTTGTATGCCATCGTCCCGTATCGTACAGGCACACGGTGTGGTGCAATTGTTTACCCAGCGTTGCCTCATGGGCCTCGAACCCGGTACGATTGCGGATGTGGAAGACGATCCAAACTGGGAACAATGGAAATGGATGAAAAATTATCGCGTGTGGGAAGCCAACCGCAAAATCTTCCTGTACCCTGAAAACTGGCTCGAACCCGAACTCCGCCACGACAAATCTTTCCTGTTTACCGAATTAGAAAACGAACTTCAACAGAACGAACTAACAGACTCTACTGCAGAAGAAGCCCTTATAAAATACCTCGAAAAACTCGACAATATTGCCTTTCTGGAAGTAATGGCGACCTGGTACGAAACACATAGGCGAACCATGCACGTCTTTGCCCGCACCAAAGGAGGCGATCCTTCTATTTATTATTATCGCAAATTTGAAAAAGAACAATACTGGACGCCCTGGGAAAAGGTGGAATTAGACATTACAGGCGATCATTTACTGGCGTTTGTGCGAAACAATCGTTTGACTTTGGCCTGGCCGGTATTTACGGAAGAACCTGATCCTGAACAGACTTCTGACGTGCCGAGTGAAAGTGATGCTGGCGTACCGCTCCAGAAACCGGCACGCAAACTCAAAATACAATTGGCCACAAGCGAATTTGCCAATAAAAAATGGCAGCCGAAGAGGGTGTCGAAAGACGCTATTTTAACCCCGGATAATCCTACGACAGACGACGAAGACCTGCGCACAAACAAGTATAATTTGACCTATCTGGAATTCACCGATCAGGTATGGATTTTTCACTCCACTCTTTCTGCCTCTCCAATGGATGTTCCGGAAAAGCAATTTAATCAATGGGAGAACCATCGGATGAGCGGTATTTTTGATGTGACCGGCTGCAAAGGCTACCCGGAGCTATCAAATGCAAACCGAACGAGCATCAGCGATTTCTTACCGGATTTTAAACGAGCCATGCTCACGGCACAACGTTATCACGAAAATAGTGGTTTGCCGGAAAACGAATTTGCCATCCGAAACGGTGTTTCTTTCATTCATTTCATGGAGTTATTGGAGCGGACGCCCAATAATTTTAGGGTTTCTTATCCGCACCAGTTTACATTTATAGATTTTTTAGCGTTATTATTTCAATTGCTGGTGCTGCAATCTAATAGCACTTCGTATGCAGATACACATCACGACAAAAGGAATAAACGGCGATTCAAAATCCCTTACGGCACTTTCTTACCTTATTTCATGGAAGATAGTCTTCACAATTATGTCGTTATTCCCGGTTTTTACAGATCGCAGCACTCTGATTCAGGAGAAACGCGTGAATATGAAAAAAGGACAGTCTCCGATATCTTTCAATTGATTGAGGATATTACCAGGCTTTACAATCGTTTTTTCAAAGAATACAATCGAGACATTAACCTACTAATAAACGACCAACTTTTCTCCCAGGTGGTGGAGGAATTGATATTGTACACGCAAATGCGTTATGGCGAACAATTCAAAAATATGTACCATCCGCTGGTATGCCCTTTACGCGCCATTTTGTACCGGGACGGCGTACCCGGCCTGATGAAACGAGAGGTGCAGCGGCAACAAACGGACTTCAACTTTCAGACGCATTATCAGCCAACTCAATATACGCCGCATCCATATCCCGTAGAAGATATTGATTTTGCTGCTGACGGCAGTTACAGCCATTACAACTGGGAATTATTCTACCATATACCTTACCTGATTGCCACCCGGCTGACGAAAAACCAGCGCTTCGAGGAGGCCATGAAGTGGTTCCACTATATTTTTAACCCCACGGGCGCTTTGTCCGGCCCGGTTCCCCAAAAGTATTGGGTTACGAAACCATTTTATGAGCGGCAATCTACTGAATACATATCCGAACGTATAGATGCATTGTTATACAGTGTAGCCAACCCGCTTACCCCTGACAAGGACTTGAAAAGACTTGAATTTGCCATTGATCAATGGAAGGCCAAGCCTTTCCTACCCTACGTAGTAGCCGGATCCCGAACAGTAGCACATCAAAAAGCCGTACTGATAAAGTATATTGATAACCTGACGGAGTGGGGCGATTACCTGTTCAGGCAGGATACGATGGAAAGCATTGTGCAGGCCACGCAGATGTATATTTTGGCAGATAAATTGTTGGGGCAAAAACCGCGCGTTATCCCGCCATTGGTCAAACCACCCTATGAAACGTATAACCAAATCGAGGCAAAATTAGATGCATTTGGTAACGCAATCATTGGTTTGGAAAACATCCTGCCTAATAGGAGCGTATTGCCTGAAGGCGGCGCCGAACTACCGGAATCGTTGTCCTTGTCGCTGTTGTATTTCTGTATTCCGCAGAATGAAAAAATGCTGGAAATCTGGGATAAAGTAGCAGACAGGTTATTCAAAATCAGACACTGCCAAAATATTGACGGTGTCGAAAGACAATTAGCTTTGTTTGCCCCCCCGATTGACCCCGGCGCATTGGCTCGGGCCGCTGCCGGCGGTTTGGATATATCGGCAGTATTGGCTGGAATCAACGCGCCTATCCCTTACTATCGCTTTAATGTACTGTCGCAAAAGGCAACTGAGTTGATAAATGAAGTGCGCAGCCTTGGCTCCTCTCTGTTGCAAGTATTAGAGAAAAAAGATGCGGAAGCAATGGCTTTGTTGCGCAATGAATTGGAAATTAAAGTGTTGAATGCCGTCCGGGAAATGAAAAAACTGCAAATCAACGAGTCGAAGGAACAAATTGAGGTATTGAGACGGACGAAAATGGTGACGGAAGAGCGCAAAAATTTTTATGCTTCCATTCAAAAAATTAATGCTAAAGAACAACTCAATTTAAATAAACTGAGTGAAGCACAGGGATATCAGTTTGATTCCCAAATAATAAAAACGATAGCTGGAGCCTTGGCACTCATACCAGAATTTCACTTAGGAGCCAACGGTTTTGGCGGCTCTCCGGAAGTAGTATTTCAAATGGGAGGATCCGCTTTGTCAAAGGCTACTAATATAGGAGCTGATATTTTAAATGTTCTTTCAGGTGTTGCGTCATATGAAGCAAATCGCGCTTCTATTCTCGGCGGCTATGACCGCCGCTTCGACGACTGGAAACTCCAGGAACGCCTTGCTCAAAAAGAATTAGCCTCTATAGACAAACAAATCCTCGCCGCCGAGATACGTCGAGACATCGCCACAACTGACCTCAACAACCACGACCTGCAAATCGAAAATGCCAAACGCACCGACGAGTTTATGCGGACAAAATACACCAACCGCGAACTCTACGAGTGGATGCAGGGGCAAATCAGTTCGGTCTATTTTCAGGCGTATCAATTGGCGCACGATTTTGCCAAAAAAGCAGAGCGTTGCTATCGTTTTGAGCTGGGCAACGACGACTCGTTCATTAAGCCGGGTTATTGGGATTCGCTTAAAAAAGGCTTGCAAAGCGCCGATCATCTGCTCCACGACCTGAAACGGATGGAGACCGGATATTTGGACAAAAATCAGCGTGAATACGAGATTACAAAACATATCTCGCTCGCCCTGCTCGACCCCATTTCGCTTGCCAGGTTGCGGGCAACAGGAAGCTGTGATTTCGACATCCCGGAAGCGTTGTTCGATATGGACTTCGCCGGACAGTATTTCCGCCGTATCAAATCAGTAAGTGTCAGCCTGCCTTGCGTGGCCGGGCCGTATACTTCGGTGAGTGCAAAATTGTCGTTGGTGAAGAATAAATACAGGAAAAACATCAATCCAGAGAATGCTGCAGGCACAGGTTATCTCGAAGACCCTGGCAACGATGAGCGTTTCGTCTATAACCTTGGCGCAATCCAGTCCATTGCTGCAAGCAGCGGACAAAACGACAGCGGTGTATTTGAACTGAATTTCCGAGATGAGCGCTATTTGCCGTTTGAAAATACGGGCGCAATCAGCAGCTGGCGATTAGAACTACCTCAAAAAGGTCTCGCACAATTTAATTATGACACCCTTTCCGATGTTGTGATTCATTTGAAATATACCGCACGAGAGGGCGGTTCAACGCTCAAAGGCAGGGCTGAAGAAAACCTGAAGACGCAGTTAAACGCACTAAAGCAAGGGCTGCAACAGCAAGGCATGCATATAGCCCTGAATCTGAAACATGATATGCCTAATGAGTGGCATTTGCTTAAACAACAGGGATTTGTGGAAATTACGATTGAAAAAATTCGACTGCCGTATTTGTTGCAGATGTTAACCGATATAGAAATCAATAGCGTACTGTTCATGTCCAAATCCGACAATAACCCTGCGTCAGTCGTTATAAATATTGGGAGCAATCCGGTTGCTTTGGCGAAAATTGACGACTCCTGGCGAATTTGTCGCGGCAAACAAACTTCTAATACAATAGCAATGGACACGTCATTCCGTTTGTCAATTGCATCAGGCGACCTGGAACATTTGGAGGGATTGATGATGATGGTGAAAGTTGATGTGCCGGATTAAAAAGGCAGACTCCCACAAAGTGAAAGCAATGTTTTTTTGGGTTTGATTACCTGGGATACCAAACAATTTCAACCATTGCCTGACAGTTGGACAATATTCGTTTGAGACTTATTACCCAGGACAAGGACATACTGCGGACAATATTATAATCTGGTGTAACTGATTAGCATAAGGGCGCTGCCCCTATGCTAACCAGTTACGTTTCCTATAATTTCCAGACACCCGCGTCCACAATTCCTGCATTTGTCTAAATATAGCCTAAACGAAGAAAGATTCCAGAAAAAATAGAAAACAAAAACCGGTGGGCGCCTGGCATGTTTCCATTAAAACTTAAAAATTTTAATTATGCCATCTCACTACAACTATTGGAAAGGCCTCGCCTTTCTGGGCCTCCTGTTATGCGCTCAAATGCGCCTATCTGCCACAACTTACACCCTCAATACAGGTGGTAATGATTCCGTCAACTGGTCTGATCCGACTTCCTGGCAGCCGAATGGTGTGCCCGGTGCGAATGATGACGTGGTTATCAATGGCGTTGCAACTACTTACCTGAACACGGTGGGCGACATCACCGTTAAATCCTTTACGGTCAGCAGATTAGCCTATATTTTTGGTCCGGGGACATTAACCGTTACCGAAAACCTGGATGTCCGTTATCCCATGTTCTGGCAAATGCGTCTGGTGATTGCCGCTGGAGCAAATGCCTCCCTGACCGATGAAAACTTTTCAACTCCTTACACGGGAATTACTTTCTACAATGACCTGGTGGTTAATGGCAACCTGGTGATGGAAGCCCAGTCTTTTTCAGGCATGAAAGTCATCATTAACGGTACCCTCACGCAGAAAGAAGGCAACCTGAATGCATTTGTACTTATTAATCCCGGTGGTGTACTCCAGATCAATAGCCCGGATTTGCCGGTAAGCATTGGAAGAGTAGTCAATAAAGGAACGTTGAACTGGCAAGCAGGCCAACTCAAATCCGTCAACGGCCCTATCATCAACGAAGGGCTTTGGAACATCAGCATTGAGGATGAGACTCTAAGTTTTGAAGGTTTTTTTCAGGATTCACTCGTTTACAATTCAGGTACCATTGAATTAGCGCCCAATGTGGTCAGTTTTGCCCTAACGAAAAGAATCGTTAATACCGGCACGATTAATATGAACGGACCGACAAAATTGTCCTTATTGGCCCTGGATCACAAGGGAATCATAAACGGCCCTTCCGGTGCTGTGCTGGAAATTATTGGTAATTATTTTGATACCGGCACGATTATAAACAGTGGCTCTTCTATCAATGTACCCACGTTAAAAACAAGCAACTCGAGTACGTTGACGTTGAGCAACGGCTGCAATATTGCCGCTATTCAACGTTTTGTTTTCAATTTGGGCATTGTTAACCTGAATACAACCTTACCATCGGCTGCTGACTATGAAATCCAGGCAACCGTTTTCACCAATATTGATCAAAATTTTACCGGAACCTTTCTTTTGCAAGGTGGCTCTTTTGATGGAAACTGCAATATCTCTTTTGACACCCCCGACCTGACGGCCACTTCAGGTTATTTTGGCGGATATGTCGAAGTCACGTTGAGTGCCAACACTGTTTTAACGGTTCATTCGCTGGGTGTCTCCAACTTAATCAATAATGGAACCATAGCGTGTGTTCAAAAAGGAGGATTAATCGGCTCCTCCGCTCCCGGCATCCTCAACAACGGAACCTGGAATATTACTGCAGACTCGGTAATCGTTCTGGGTTACAGCAATACGGCTGTCCCAGAAGTGAATGTACGCAACAACAGTGTGCTGAACTTGAGTTCCAGTTTAAGCACTTTTATGGCCACCATGGAAAACAACGGCGTCATCAATATGGGCGCCAACCACAAACTGGTTATTTCCGGTGATTTTGCACAAAAAAACGCCCTGATCGGTCAGCCTGGCAGCCAATTGAGTTTACAAAATACTTTCTCCGGCAGCATCTTTTACAATGGCTCCCAAACCACAGGGCTGAGTGAATTATCTGTTGTTTATGGCAAAGCAACCTTTCAACAGGGCGCTATTTTGAATAATATTTCAAATTATTTCGTCTCCGAAGGCGCCCTGGAAACATCTGTTGTGTTGCCACCTGCCGCCCAATATGAATTTAAAAATTCGTCGATCCGATTGAACACTAGTTTTCAACCTGCTACGGTGCTGGAACTGGAAGATACCGATGTGGAGGGTAGCGGCAATTTGCGCATTGGCAATGCCATGAACTGGAACGGTGGCGCCATGGATGTACCGTTGAATATTTTCGCAGATGCACAATTGTTTATTCAGGAAAAAAACAAGAGACCGATTATTTCCGCGCCTTTCACCAATCTGGGCAATGTCACTTTGGCGGGCGGTATTCTTGAAATCAATACAGGTTTCTTTAATAACAAGGGTAGTTGGAATGTCATTTCTGAAGAAGATGTCATTATGGACGGTTTTACGGCTTTTACCAATGAAGGTATTTTTTCCATTTGTGGCAATCAACCGATTCAAATGGTATTCAATGTGCCATTTATCAATAAATCGACCGGCCTGTTTAAGGGGCAGGGCTCGTACACTTTCAACGCAGGGTTTACCAACGAAGGCGCTGTGGCGCCCGGTTGTTCTCCCGGAATCCTGAGTATTGAAGACAACCTGATCGCAACTTCGATGGTTGAAATAGAAGTAGAGGGCAATAATACAGGCGAATACGATCAATTGCTGGTCAATGGGAACATGAGCGCAGGCGCCGTTTTGAATGTATTGGTGCCGGAGGGGCTAAGCCTGAATGGCAGTATCAAAGTTATCCAAACCACCGGTTCGTTCACAGGCACTTTTTCACAGGTAAATATGCCACCTAATTTCAGTCTGGAATACCTTGTAGATGGCGTATTATTAACCTCTGACGGCAGTGTGGATGTCACGGATATCGACAAACAAACAGATGTGCTGATCAGCCCCTCCCTGGCGACAACCCGTGTTTTTGTCGTTGCGCAGGCGGCGGTTTTAGAGGACGCCAGACTGGAGTTGTATAACATGTACGGGCAGCTGGTTCGGAGTATCAATTGGAGCGAAGGGAATAATCAACAGGAATTGAATGTAACAGACTT
>JALHMA010000157.1:0-8513 GCA_022844265.1 Saprospiraceae bacterium
GGCAATCTTGATCCTTATATGAGTGATGAAATGAACAAAAGGATTTATGGAGTTGTGTCTGAAAACGAGGATACGGACATACCGAACACAAACCCATTCGCAGCATCTGCGGACGAGTCAGATATGGCAGACCTACCCTACGAAACCACATTTTCAGCCGCTTTTGTAGTGGCATTTCCTGAACTGAATATTCAAGAGCGGCTCTTTCCTATTGTGCGCCCGTTTGTCGGAGGGCGTTATACTTTGCGAATTTCCCTCAATCCCAAATGCTACCGGGAGATCGCCATCAGCGCCGAGGCCACGCTCGATGATTTACACGAGGTGATTCAGGATTTATTCGATTTTGACAACGACCATTTATATGTTTTTTACATGGATGGTGTAACGTCGATACATGGCGAAGCCTACTCAGATCCACGGGGCGAGTTTGACGATTACAAGCCGGCCGATGTTTTTAAAATCGGCGAACTGGGATTGTATGAGGGCCGGGAATTTCTGTATGTTTTTGATTTCGGAGACAATTGGCAGTTTAGTGTGCTGGTATTGGGCATCGAGCCGAAACCGATAAAAAGCGCCGGTTATAAATTGCTTAAATCGGAGGGTAAAGCGCCGGAGCAGTATCCGGGATGGTAGGAATAATAGAGGCTTTGGCTTCCTTAGTTATTTTTTCGCTTGCAAGGGACAGCGATGTCTTGGTCGTTCCGTTCTTTGGGATAAAGACAGGCACCCATGCTAGTGAGGGGGTGGCTTCGAGCCGAATGTCGTCAACTTAGTACTAGTGAAGAGGTGTCACCTGCTCGTACCTCGCAGATGACACCTCTTCACTAGCGTCCGTTCTTTACAGTAAGAGCGGGCACCCACGCTAGTGACGGGGTGGCTTCGAGCCACCCCGTCACTAAGCTTGGCACCCAGCCTGTTTGGAGAACAAGACGGCTGCGTTATCCAAACAATAAAAAAGATTTATCCTTCCCCGAGCAGCCCAAATCCTGCAAATCCTTTTAAATCCCATAAATCCTGTTCAAAACCAAAAAGAAGCCCGAACAGCGCACAAACTGACTAAAACGACCGCGCCAGGCGGAAGCCTATAGAGTAGTAGCCGCTCGCCGGCGTGCCATAGTCGCGATAAACGACCCGGCAGATACGCTGATTGCTGCCCCAGCCGCCGCCACGATTCACGCGAGAAACGCCTGAAGTCGGCCCGGTTGGATTGGTCTGACTACTGGAAGAGTAATTACCTTTCCAGTCGTTGCACCATTCCAATACGTTGCCCGTCATATCAAAAAGGCCAAAATCATTGGCATCATAAGATCCAATAGGCGCAGTGAACCAATATCCGTCGTTGTAGCCATCAAATTTGGTACCCCAGGACGCTCCATCGCCGGGGCGTTTTGATTCATCAGTCACGTTTCCGCCTTTTCTCCCTGTCGGTTCGCCATTGCCCCAGCTGTATTTGGTATGGCGGGAACCGTTCCCGGCGGCGTATTCCCATTCGGCTTCCGTGGGCAGGCGGTAGGTTTTGCCCGTTTTTTGCGAAAGCCAGGCACAGTAGGCTATTGCGTCGTTCCAACTGACGTGTATGACAGGGTGATTATATTCACTTTCCGGGCGAAGATTGCCCGCTGCATCGTACCGCCAGTCAATACCCGGTTTTAATTCCCATTTGCTGGTGGTTGAATTATAAAAATGGCTGCCTTCACCATTTTTTTCCGCATCGGTTTGGTAGCCGCTTGCTTCTACGAACGCCTGGAACTCCGCCACGGTGACTTCATATTTGGACAAATAAAAATCGGAAACAGTCACTTCATGCACGGGCTTTTCATCCTCCTCGCCATCAGTGCTGCCCATCTTGAATGTACCACCCCGGATGCGCATCATGTTGTCAGGCATTGCGCTGTTTTGAAATGCCTTCATTTTCGCCTCCGCCGCCTCACAAAACGTACCGCCGGGGCACCAGTTTTTACGATAGTCCTGGTAGGCGGCGAGGGTTTTGAGGGCATCCGCTTTTTGCCATTCGGCTACTTCACGGAATAAACGCTGTTCCGGCGTTTCTTCCGGTTTTTTACCGGCGCAGCCATCTTTTTTTACAAAAACAAAATCGCCGCTCGTGCCCGGCACAAAATCGCCCCAGGCGGGTCGGGGTTCCTGGAACTGGTCGACATAGCCCAGCAGTTCGTGAAAACCCAGCAAGCCGTCGCCCCCGCCGCCTGCTTTGAGCGCGGCCACCCACTGCGCGGCATAAACGCTTTTGGCGGGTACGCGCACATCGCCGCCTGCGGTGAGGTATTTGCGGGTTTGGTTGCTGTTGAAAGCCTTCAGCAGGCGTTCCTGGCACAGGTATTCGGGGCGTTCCCAGGCGGGAGTGGGTCGGTTGTCGTCGCGGTGTTTGCCGAAAATACCGGAATAGCAGGCATCGAGCGCCACGAGTACGCGGTTGCAGGGCATGGACTGGGTAATTTCGGCCAACTGGCTGTGCGAGAACCAACTGTCGTAGGTGGGGTCGTTCAGCAGCCCGTTCTTCGGGATGAGGTAACCTTTGTCGCTGCCTTTATCGTGTACGCCGTGCATGGAAAAGAACAGCAGCAACTGGTCTTTGGGGCCGTAGGGTTTGGTTTTGTACTCGCCCAGCGTTTTTATGATGTCGGCGCGGGTGGCATTGGGCACGATTTTCACCTGGAAGCCGTAGTTGGTTTCCAATTGTGCGGCAATGGCGGCCACCTCGCCGGGTGCATCGGAAAGGCTCTGCCAGCCGTGGTCGAACTTGGAGGCCACAAAAAAAACGGCGTAGTCCGTGCGGTTTTGGGCGGGTAGCGCCGCCGCAATTACCAAAATCAGAAGTAAAAATATTGACTTCATAAAAAACAAATAAGGGGTTAAACTATTTCTCCGACTTAAAAAACCGCGCCACGATCTTCCCCACAAAACCGCCCAGCAGGGTTTCCACCAGCGTGAGCATGGTATTCATTTCGGCATAACTAAAGGCGGTCATGGCTTTCCACTCGATGGCCATAAACAACGCAACGGCATAAGCCACAATCAGCCCCTGCACCGTTCGGGCCAGTACGCCGGATACATAGCGGCGGCGGGTGCTGTGCTCCTGTTCGTGCCGCAGCAGGTCATCGAACATCACCAGGGTATGAGCAGCCAGAGCGGCAGCCAGCAAGGTAAGCGTGGCAAAGAACTCAGCCCGGGTGAAGCCGCCCTGGCCCCAATGGTAAGCAAGCCTGCCAAGTACGATCAGTTTCGCGCCGACGAATATCCAGAAAATACGCCATTTGTAGGTATGCTCGTCGAGCATCCTGATTTTGCGGCCCGGCGCAGGGCTATCGGGCAATTGGTCCAGCAAATCGGTCAATACCGCCGCGCTGCGGGCATGGGCGCGGGACATTTCCTCGAACGAAACCTGGCCGGTAATCCATTGTTTCTGGTGGTTTTCAAGGTTTCCGTTCAAAACAGTCAGCGCATTGGTCGGTTCTGTCAGCCGGCATTTTTCGGCGTATTCGAGCGCGGCTTGCGCGGCAGGGCGCAGCTGCCCGTCGGCAATCAGGTGGCGTATTTCCGTTTTGGTCATGGCTTTTCCAGGTATTTTTTGATCGCGTCGCCCAATAAAGTCGTGTATTTTTTGAGGTCCGATTCAAAATCAGGTTCCATGTCCATCCAGCCTTTTTCACGCGGGCGGTACACGCCGGAACCGAATTTTCCGGTTAGTTCGCAGCTGAGTTGGCCGGTATCGGGGTTGTAGCGCAGATCGAATTCGAGGCGTTCGCGGGTAATATCGTTGCATTGGATGCCGAGCGCTTCCATCGTCCGGCACCAGATTGATTTTTGTTCTGTGGTGAGCACTTCGCGGCTCAGGTCTTCCACAAAAAAGGTGAATAGGTTGCCTGAAATCTTTTCCCCTTCCACCTTCGGGTAGCGGCCGTCCAGGTTTTTGTCGTAGCGCGCATGGGCGTAGCGGCCAATGCGATTAAACACCTCCTCACTGCTGAGGGGTTTAGTGATGGTTCCGGTGTTGCCTTTTGTCACGTTTGAAATAGCGAGGCGCTCAATGGTCACATCGAAGGATTTGGCCTTGCAATCGAGCAATTTCTCGTCGGTTTGGGTGACGCCATCGTCGTCGTACAAAAAGATGAAAAAGCAGCGATTGAGCGTGCCGTCGCTTTGCCGCAGGTAAATCTGAACGTTGCCTTGGGCGGCGGGAATTTCCATGAACTGGATAAATTTCAGAAAAAGTTCGTCGCTCATTGTCCGCCCGGAAGCGGCGGAGAAATCGCGGCGCAACTGGTTCCACATGCCAATGGCAGAGTCGGGGTCGGCGGTTTTAAAAGTCAGCCAAAGCCCGACGCTGGTGTTGTTTTTGGTCATTTCCAACTGATCCATTTGCAGCACTTTTCCGATACCGGTCTGGTCGAGCCAGCGTTGGTAGGTGTTTTTGCGCTCCTGGAAAAAGGAGATTTCATCGTCGGAGAATGTGATGCGCTGCGCCTGGGCGAACAACGGCAGCAAAAGCAAAAACAGTGGGGTTATTGTTTTAAACATGTTTCAAAATGGTTGATGAAGAAGCAAATATAGTGGTGGCGAAGTTCCTACCTTCGCAAAAATTTAAATCAGATATAATGGCAGCAACAAAAATTACGGTAAACTCCAACGGCTCACTGAAAGTTGAGGGCGATTTTGAAATTGTAGACGCACAGGGAAATGTATATGGGCTGCAAGGCCGCACAACGCTGGGCCTTTGCCGCTGCGGCATGTCCAAAAACAAACCCTTTTGCGATGGGTCGCACAACGGGCATTTAGAACATCAGGCAGTAGCCTTTGATTTGCCGCCTAAGAAGGTGTGAATAAAAGGGCAAAAATACAAAGGGCAAAAAGCAACGGAGTTTGCTTTTTGCCCTTTTATTTAAAAGCCTTTTCGATTAAATCCTTTGTAAACACTTGATTATCAACACAGATAACCGATAACAAATAACGGATAACTTACTTGTCCCAGCACTCCTGTTTAATCATCGTTTCAAACCCCGGGTCGCGCTTCATTCGCAGGTAGGTATTCTGATTATGGCGCGTATTTTCATCCGGCAATTGCTGCTGAAAAATAAAATTGGCCAGCACAGGCCAGTCGCTTTTTGCTGCGGCATTCAACACGATGCAGGCACATTTTTCAGGTGAATATTCCGGGTGATTTTGCTGCTCCATCGACTGCGCCGCCTGCAAATAACGGGTAATCGTCGGGCGGGCGGGCATGTCGAATTCGACCCGGTGTACGCGCGGATTGGCGGGCAGATACGTGACGCGAAAAGCGTCGCTGTCGGAGAGTGGAAATCCGGTGGGTAACAAAAAAGCGCCCGTCGGCGGCACTTTAAATTGTCCGGTAGTGCGCACACTATCGGCAGTGGTAAAAGTGTAAAACACCCTTCTCTGCCGGCCTTGCATATTGTAATAAAGTTGGGCAACGGCTATTTTGCCCTGCGCAGCGAGCAGGCCCTGCGATTTCAACGCTTCCGCGCTCAACAGGCTGTTTTCCATAAACCCTTTTCCTTCCTGCCATTTACCAAAACTGTATAATCCGAAAAAAACGCCGCCGATCACCACGGCCAACCCGGCAGCAAACCACACCACGTATTTCAGGTTGCGGCGGTCTTCCGTTTTTCGCAGGCGGTTGAGGGGCGTATCTACTTTTCTATTGGTGGTGAATTCGTAGGAAAAGGAGTCCTGCTCTTTGTAGATTTTTATTTCGCACAGTTCGTCTTCAATAAAAAACGAATAACTCTTCGTCTCCAGCACCGAAAAGTCGACCTGAATCACCCGCATATTGCAATGGATGAGCAAATGGCCGGTTTTATCGCCATGGTACAACCCGATGCGGTGCTTGCCCCCATGTGGATCCAGATATACCCAGCCGAGTTGTGCCATAAGTAGTTATTGGTTACAGGGCCGCTACAATACGTTGTTCGATGCGATGCAAAACATCAACGGTATCATCTTTGATAAATTTTAGTCCGGTCACTTTTTCATACAGTTCCACGTAGCGGTCTGTAATTTCCTGCACGAAGGCGTCCGGCATTTCCGGCATTTGTTGTCCTTCTTTGCCCTGAAAACCATGCGCGATGAGCCATTCGCGCACAAATTCCTTGCTGAGTTGCCGCTGGTGTTCGCCCTTTTTCTGGCGTTCTTCATAACCTTCCGCATAAAAATAGCGCGAACTGTCGGGCGTATGAATTTCGTCCATGAGCAGGATTTCGCCGTCTTTTTTGCCGAATTCGTATTTGGTATCGATCAGGATCAGCCCGCGCGCAGCCGCCATTTCAGTGCCGCGCTGGAAAATAGCGCGCGTGTACGCCTCCATTTGTTCGTAATCGGCGCGGCTCACCAATCCGCGCGCCAGAATTTCTTCTTTGGAAATATCTTCATCGTGCCCCTCTACCGCTTTGGTAGTCGGGGTAATAATCGGTTCGGGAAACGGGTCGTTTTCCCGCAATCCTTCCGGCATAACAACGCCGCAGAGCTCGCGTACGCCACTGGCATACGTGCGCGCTGCATGGCCGGCCAGGTATCCGCGGATCACCATTTCCACGCGGATCGGTTCGCAAAGATGACCGATGGCCACATTGGGATCGGGCGTCGAAATCAGCCAGTTGGGACAAATATCGCGGGTAGCGCTGAGGAAATGTGCGGCAATCTGGTTCAAAACAGCGCCTTTTTGTGGAATCGCCCGCGGCAAAATATGGTCGAATGCTGAAATGCGGTCGCTGGCTACCATCACGAGTTTGTCGCCGACGGTGTACACATCGCGGACTTTGCCCCGGTAAAAGGCCGTTTGACCGGGCAATTGAAAATTAGTTTCACGAATTGTTGTCATGGGGCAAAGTTGGGAAAAAAGCCTCAAATGCTGCATGGAAAACAGTTTCTTTGCCTTTGAATTCCCGTTGAATATGACCCGTATTAAAAACGACCGGCAAGGATGCCAAAAAATGTAATCATCATCAAAGAGGCTGCGGATATCCCGGAAACATTAGACCGGGAACTGGTAGAAAACTACCTGAACACCAGTTATTGGACAGAACTGATCCGTATGGACGAGCAGGGCGCCAATCTTCGGATCGGGCAACCTAATCCGCATTTGGTCGAGCAGCAGTTGGAAGAAAACAATATCCAATGTTTCGCTTTTCTGACGGCCTGGAACCCCGGGTCGCAACCCCTCGATCAGTGGCACAACCGCTGGCGCAACCTGAATTTAGAACTGGAATTGCATCCGCACTGCCGCCTGCTCCGGCGCGGCCTGGGCATCGGGACCGACGAAAACTGGCCGCCCGAAGAAAGTTTCTGGGCTTTGGATATTCCTTTGGAAAAAGCGCTGGAACTGGGACGGCAGTTCGGGCAAAATGCGATTGTGGTGTGGAAAAAAGGGGGCGTGCCGGAACTTTGGTGGATTTAAATAGTCCGAAGTCGTCAGTGCGAAGTCGTCAGTCCGTAGAGTATGCCGTTTCATGTTTTGAAAACCCAAGAATGGAAAGGCGCACTCTACGGACTGATGACTTCGCACTGATGACTTCGGACTATTTCTTTCGGTCCAGCACATCCTTCACCGCCCAAACCACATCCTTCTTCCCGAGTCCGTATTTATCCAGCAATTCCACCGGTTTTCCACTTTCCCCGAAAGAGTCATTCACGCCGACGTATTCCATCGGAACAGGCAGTTTGTGCACGAGCAGGTTGGCAATGGCGTCGCCGAGGCCGCCGTTGCGCTGGTGTTCTTCTGCCACCACCACCGCGCGGGTTTTGCTGACCGAATCCAGAATAGCCGCCTCATCGAGCGGCTTGATCGTGTGAATATTGATGACTTCGCAGGAAATACCCTGTGCGGCGAGTTCCTGTGCCGCTTCAATACTCGTCCACACCAGGTGGCCGGTCGCAAAAATGGTCACATCCGTACCGGAAGCCAGCAAAAGCGCTTTTCCAATCTCGAAGGGCAGGTTTTCGGTAAACATGGCCCAGGCCGGGCGACCGAAGCGGAGGTACACCGGTCCATGGTATTCCGCAATAGCCAGGGTAGCCGCTTTGGTCTGGTGGTAGTCGCAGGGATTGATGACGACCATGCCAGGCAACATACGCATCATGCCGATGTCTTCCAGAATCTGGTGGGTGGCGCCGTCCTCGCCGAGGGTAACGCCGGCGTGGGAAGCGCAGATTTTTACGTTTTTATGCGAATAGGCCACACTCTGACGAATCTGGTCGTACACGCGGCCCGTGCTGAAATTGGCGAAGGTGCCCGTAAACGGTATTTTTCCGGCGGTAGCCAAGCCCGCAGCAATCCCGATCATATTCGCTTCCGCGATACCGACCTGGAAAAAACGCTCCGGGAATTCTTTGTGGAAATGCTGCATTTGCAGGGATTCCATCAGGTCGGCGGTGAGGCCGACAATGTTGGGGTTTTGACGGCCCGCTTCAAGCAGGCCCTGACCGAAACCGTCGCGGGTGGCTTTGGTGCCGGTTGATTTTATATCGTTGATATTCATGTT
>JALHMA010000157.1:8613-12524 GCA_022844265.1 Saprospiraceae bacterium
AGATTTAGAAGTCGCCAATTGAAGTCGTTCCCAACTGCCCCATAGCGCTTTCATATTGTTCCTGATTCGGCGCTTTGCCATGCCATTTGTGGGTGCCCTGCATAAAATCGATGCCGTAACCCATTTCGGTTTTCATCAGAATCACGACTGGTTTGCCTTTGCCGCAGCGGCGTTTGGCCTTGCGCAGCATGGCAATTACGGCGTCCAGGTCATTGCCTTTTTCCAGAATCAGCACATCCCAGCCGAATGCTTTCCATTTGGCGGGCAGGTTGCCGAGGCTCATCACTTGCTCGGTCGGGCCGTCGATTTGCTGGCCGTTCCAGTCAACTGTGACGATGAGGTTATCCACTTTGTGGTGGGCAGCGCACATAATGGCTTCCCAGCATTGGCCTTCATCGAGTTCGCCGTCGCCGGTGAGCACAAACACCCAGCGCGGATCGCCGTCGAGGCGTTTTGCGAGCGCGGCCCCGATGGCCGCCGACATGCCCTGTCCCAGCGAACCCGATGCGATGCGAATACCAGGCAATCCTTCGTGTGTAGCCGGGTGGCCTTGCAGGCGGGAATTGATTTTTCGGAAAGTAGCCAGCTCTTTGGGTTCAAAATAGCCAGTGTGGGCCAGTACGCTGTACCAAACCGGCGAAATATGGCCGTTGGACAGAAAAAACATGTCCTGCCCTTTCCCGTCCATTTTGAAAGGTTTGGGCTTGTGTTTTAATACGTTGCCGTATAGTGCGACGAAAAACTCCGTGCAGCCCAGAGAGCCGCCCGGGTGTCCGCTCTGGCAATTGTACACCATGCGGACTATGTCGCGGCGCACCTGGATAGAGAGCTCTTTCAGTTTTGAAAAATCAGACATTATAGTCAGGTTTGAATAGTTTGATATGTTTGATGGTTTGGAGGCTTCGCGTTCAGGCTGTTGTGCTAATCTTTTGTTCAAAAACACTTTGTATTAGGATAGCAGGATCGATTGTTTTGGCAAGTGGCTAATATCAACCTCTTCAACTTTTATCAACCTCATCAACCATTTTACAAGGCAAAGGTAGAATAACCGCAAAAAAAAACGGCTGCTCCGACGAATCGGAACAACCGTTTTTTTTCAAAGCCAAAAACCATTAAGGATTTGGGATGGTCAATACTTGACCAACTTCAATTTTGTCTGGATTGTCTAATTGGTCGCGGTTGGCTTCGTAGATTTGTTTGTACTTCATCAGATCGCCGTAGTAGTGCTTGGCAATCACGCTCAGGCTTTCACCTTTTTTCACGGTGTGGGAAGCGTATACGTCCGGGTTAGAAACTTGAATGTCCACTACAATATCGGTTGGGTGTGAACCGCCGATTGCTTTGATAGAGTCCCACAGTTGGTCTTTTTCGAAGTTGTTTTCAACAGTACCCCACATGCGAAGAACGCCGTTGGCTTCTTCAACCTTGCCGTCGCGAACGCCCATTTTTTCGCCCAGGTCGAGCACGTTTTGATATTTGTCTTTTACTGCCATGATGATTTGAAAGTTTTGTGAATAAGTAATGAATGCATGTGAAATTGCCTTCGGCGGACAAAAGTAGCCCCCCTGAAGTAATTTCGCATCGTTCAGACCAATTTTTACCAAAAAGTAACGACGCTATTTGGAAATAAATTTTGCGGCGCCCGGTTTCCTGAAAATTTCATACCTAACACTACGCGGGATAAATGCCGTACTTTTGCGCTCTGACATTTCATAACCATCAGCAAAATGTCCCGTTCCAAACGTTCCCAATCATTGCTCCAGTTCGGCCTGTTTTGTGGTATTGTGTTGTTTATCAATATTTTGGCCAATGTTTTTTATGCGCATTTCGACCTGACGGAAGAAAAACGTTTTACACTCACCCAACCAACCCGCGAGCTATTGCGCGGCTTGAAAGACCAGGTGTATGTTCAAATTTTGCTGGAAGGAGAATTTCCTGCCGGATTCAAACGCCTGCAAACGGCCACCCGCGAAATGCTGGACGATTTTCGTTCTGAAAGTGGATTTGTCGATTACCAGTTCGATGATCCGGCCCTTGGCAGCCTCGAAGATGTCAATGCCCGGCGCAAGGCTCTGGCCGAACAGGGCATTGCACCCGTCAACCTGCGCGTGGCCGATCAGGGCGAAACGACTCAAAAACTGATTTACCCGGTCGCTATTTTTCGTTTCGGAAGCCGGCAAGTGGTGGTCAAACTCCTGGAAAACGAATCGGGCAACCTCTCGCCCGATGAAGTCATCAATAATTCGGTCAGTCTGTTAGAATATAAATTTGCGAATGCGATCAAAAAAATCCTGTCGCCCGCGCGCCCTGTGATCCTGTTTACAAAAGGACACGGCGAGCTCGACGACCTGCAACTGGCCGATTTTGACCAGACTTTGCGGGCATTTTATGATACCGACCGCATTCTGCTCGATTCCGTTGTGCAAATCAAGCCGGAGGACTGCGCGTTGATGGTGATTGCCAAACCGCGCAGTTCCTTTTCTGAAAAAGATAAATTTAAAATAGATCAGTATATCATGCAGGGCGGGCGCATTCTCTGGCTCATCGACCGCATGAATGCCGACCTCGACAGTATGCGTGTGACCGGGCGGTTTGTCCCCATCGACTACCCGCTGAATATCGAAGACATGCTCTTCAAATACGGCGTTCGGATACAGCCCGACCTGATCCTCGACCTTGAATGCACTAAAATCCGCCTGGTCGTCGGGCAGGTCGGCAATTCGCCGCAGTTCGATCTTTTTCCCTGGTACTTTCACTTAGCTGTGCGCCCCACCGGTACACATCCTGTTGTAAAAAACCTCGACCGGGTGGATTTGCGCTTTTGCTCGTCTATAGATACGATTCGCACCAAAACGCCCGTGAAAAAAACGCCGCTGCTGACCAGCAGCCAGTACAGCCGCCTGCAATTCAGTCCGGTAGACCTGAATTTTGAAGTGCTGAAATACCAGCCCGACCCGGCCAAGTTTAACAAAGGTTTCCAAAATGTGGGTGTATTGCTCGAAGGCACTTTCCCTTCCAACTATGAAAATCGTGTGTCGGAAGAAATGATGAGCGGCATGAAACAATTGGGTATGGATTTCAAACCCTCGAGTGTTCCAACCCGCATGCTGGTCATCAGCGATGGCGATGTGGCCGCCAATTTTGTCCGAAACAGGGCCGAAAAGCAATGGTTTCCACTCGGATTCAACCAGAATGACAATACCACTTATGCCAATAAAGACCTGCTCATCAATGCCGTAGAATACCTGATCGACCCGGATGGCGTCATCGAAGCGCGCAGCAAAGAGGTGAAATTGCGCCTGCTGGACAATGTGCGTGCCCGCGATGAAAAAACGCTTTGGCAGGTGCTGAATATTGCCACGCCCTTGCTGCTGCTGGGGCTTTTTGCCTGGGTATTTAACTGGCGGCGGAAACGGAGGTACGCAAGATAGAGGTGAGAGTGTGAGAGCGTGAGAGAGGTGAGAGTCCGTAGATTACACCGCTTTACTTTTTGCATCCCCAAATGCGGAGCGGTGTAATCTACAGACTCTCACCTCTCTCACGCTCTCATCATTCTCACTCCTCTCACTTCTCTCACCTTTATCTTCTAATGATTAAACGTTTCGTAAAACTCACTTTCCGCCCGGAAGCTACCCAGACCTTCCTGGACGAAGTATTCGAACCGAGTAAAAAGCGTATCCGCGCTTTTCCCGGTTGCCAACACATGGAACTGCTCCGGCACACGGAACTACCCAACGTGTGGTTCACGTTCAGCATCTGGGATTCGGAAGATGCGCTGGAAAGTTACCGCCAATCCGATTTGTTCCGCGATACCTGGGCCAAAACCAAAGCGCTTTTTTCGGAGAAGGCGGAAGCGTGGTCTTTGGTAATGATGAATGATGAATGATGAATGATGAATGATGAATGATGAA
>JALHMA010000158.1:0-4889 GCA_022844265.1 Saprospiraceae bacterium
TTCAACAATGGGCAAACCGCGCAGGTCACCTTTTACCTGCCGCAAATGCACTGCGTGAGTTGTATCTGGCTGCTGGAAAATTTATACAAACTCGATACCGGCGTTGTCCATTCCAGGGTTACCTTCCTGAAAAAAACGGCCACAATTCAATACAACCCCGAACAAACTTCCCTGCGCAAAATAGCCGCGCTGCTGGCATCCATCGGTTACGCGCCGGAAATCAACCTGGGTGACGTGGACAATGCCAAACCCAGGATTATCAGCAAAAGACTGGCCTACCAGATTGGTATCGCCGGGTTTGCTTTCGGGAATATCATGCTGTTCAGTTTCCCGGAATACGTGGGCATGGACCCGGAAACGGATCGCTGGTTTGCCAATGTGTTCGGCTACCTGAGTGTGGCTCTGGCCATACCGGTGCTGTTGGTGAGCGCCCGCGATTATTTGATTTCTGCCTGGAATGGCCTGCGAAACGGCCGCCTGAACATCGATATTCCGCTTTGCCTGGCCTTGTTGTCGCTGTTCGGCCGCAGCATCTGGGAAATTTTTACCCATACCGGCGCAGGTTATCTGGACTCATTTGCGGGACTGACTTTTTTGCTGCTGATCGGTAAATGGTTTCAGCAGCGCACCTGGCATGAGTTGTCGTTTGAACGCGATTACAAGTCCTATTTTCCGGTGTCGGCTTCGCTGAAAAACGGATTAGAAGAAGTGTCCGTTCCGGTCAATCGCCTGGTTCCGGGCGATATTATTGTAGTGCGCAGCCAGGAAATCATCCCTGCCGACGGTATTTTGTTGAAAGGTTCGGCACAGGTGGACTATAGTTTTGTGACCGGCGAAGCGGAGCCTGTGGCGGTAAACAGCGGCGATAAAATATTTGCCGGCGGCAAACAGGTTGGTGAAAGTATCGAGATTTCACTCACGCGCCGTGTGTCGCAAAGTTACCTGACAAGGCTCTGGAACGACCAGGCCTTTAAAGAAAACGAACAAGGCCAGGTCACTAAACTGGCGGATCAGGCAGGGCGTATCTTCTCCTGGATGATCCTGGTGTTTGGCGTCGGCGCATTTATCTATTGGGCGCCCACGGACATGGCCAAGGCCATCAACGCCTTTACGGCCGTGATGATCGTAGCCTGCCCATGCACGGTTGCGTTATCCATTCCATTTACACTGGGCAATGTGATGCGCATCCTCGGCCGCAACCGCTTCTATTTGAAAAATATCAAAACCGTGGAAGCCTTTGCGGCGATCGACACGGTTGTTTTTGATAAAACGGGCACGATTACCAATGTGTCGGAGCAACGGTACGCGTTCAAAGGTCAGCCCCTGAACGCTGCGGATAAAGTGGCGCTGCGCTCATTGACGAAACATTCGGCGCACCCGCTGAGCCGCCGCTTGTACCATTCCATGCCGGATGTTCCGACGATTGTCCCGGAAAATTTCCGGGAAATCCCCGGACTCGGTATTCAGGGTAGGGTAGAGGGCAGGGAAATAAAAATCGGTTCCGCAAACTTTGTGGGCGCCGAAGGGCAAGGACTGTTTTTTGCCGTGGATGGAGAAATAATTGGTTGTTTTGAAGTCAAAAGTCGTTACCGCGATGGACTGATGTCCGTACTTGATTTTTTCAGAAAAATAAAACCGGCATCACTTTTCAGCAAAAAAGAAAAGGCACATACACAGGTATGGCTGCTCTCCGGCGACCAGGATCGGGAAGCCGCATTGCTGTCGCCCTTTTTCCCCGAACGAGAAACGATGCTGTTTGAACGCTCGCCGCAGGACAAACTAGAATTTATCAAAAAACTGCAACGCCACGGGCAGCAGGTAATGATGCTCGGCGACGGGCTCAACGACGCCGGCGCGCTGCGCCAGAGCAACCTGGGCATTGTGGTCGCAGAAGACACCAATAATTTCACCCCGGCCTGCGATGCTATTCTACACGCCGATGAATTCGGGCGGCTCCCGAAATACGTGCAATTGGCCCGTGCGGGTGTGCAAGTGGTGAAGCGCTCTTACGCTGTTGCGCTCCTTTATAATATCATCGGCCTGAGTTATGCTATGACGGGCAATCTCTCCCCTTTGGTGGCAGCGATTCTGATGCCGGCGAGTTCGATTTCGATTGTGCTGTTCGGGGTGATGATGAGTAGTTGGGCGGCGCGGCGGATTTTGAAGTAAAACGGCAAAGGAGTCTTTACGACACTCATAGAGTAATTTTACCACATAGGCACATAGATTTTACACATAGAACACATAGCGTAGAGTACTCTAAAAACTATGTTTTCTGTGTGTAAAATCTATGTGCCTATGTGGTAATAAATATCGCGCTCGGCTTTTGCCCTTTTTTCACAAATGCTCCCCACAATATTTACAAAACCGCGCGTCCTCATCATGTCCTTCCCGCGCACAATTCGGACAGGCTTCCGGATGATACCCTTTGTGCCGCGAGGCCAGGATCATTTCAGTGGTAACAATACCTGTCGGTACGGCGATGATGGCATAACCCAGCAGCATGACAATGGAAGCAACAAAGCGGCCAAGCGGCGTATTTGGGGAAATATCTCCATATCCGACGGTGGTAATGGTTACAATTGCCCAATAGATACTTTCGGGAATGCTACTGAAACCGTTTTCTCCGGCTTCCACCAGGTACATCACCGAGCCGAGTACAATGGCCAGGACGAGTACTGTAAACATAAAAATACTGATCTTTCGTACGCTCGCCTGAAGGGCGCTTGTCAGGAAGCGCATTTCACTTAAAAAATGTACCAAACGAAAGATTCTGAAAACCCGCAGCAGCCGCAACGCGCGGAAAGCCAGTAGCGATGGCGAGCCGGCAAACATAAAACTGATGTAGGAAGGGATCAGCGCCATCAGGTCGATAATGCCCAGCGGACTGAGCACATAACTCATCGGTCTTCTGATACAAATGAGTCGAAGTACATACTCAATCGTGAATATCACCGTGAAAATCCACTCCAGAATGAAAAATGTATAGCCGAATTTTATTTGATACGCTCCCACACTGTCGAGCATCACGACAATGATGCTGGCAACAATAGCAATCAGCAGCCCTACATCGAATGCCTTCCCGGCAACGGTGTTGGATTCGTAAATTACTTCATGCAGGCGTGCCTTCCAGCCTGGAGCCTGAGCGGGTGGTGTGGAGGGGTGATCTGGTAGCATGAAGCAAATTTATGGTTTTGTTCGCCATAGTCGGCATATTCCATCCAAAGCATTTCTACCGTGAGCCCTTTTTCATTCATTCCGCCATAAGGCATTTCTTTGCCGTTCTGGTTGAAGGTAACACTCCCGTACTTAGACACCCAACTGACGGGCGTGCCTGCTTGTGTATAAAATGCTTTTTTGGGAATGTTGCGCAGGTTTTTAATCAGGTAACCGTCGCCGTAGGTCCAGTCAAAGTTTTTTGCAAAAGACAGGGCATTCTCGTTTTTTAAAACAATGGCAGAACAGGCAAAGACGGCGCAATGGATGGATAAAATGCAGAGGAGTATAGCGAAGATGTTTCTTATCATGGGTTGATATTCGGTTTGGCCATTTTTGGATAACTCCCGTAACGTGAGTACACACGACGGTCCGTCGCTTAGCGGGATGCAAGTAGTATGTGCATTGTTGGTGGCTATTCTTCGTTATCGTAGAGCCTTGATTAAACTTCTATTGTTAATTCTCAACTTAATTACTATGTCAGCACCTCTATGTGCAATTTTCGATTGCAGCACAACTTCACTTATAAGGACCATTTCTTGAAGTAACGTCATGTTTTGTGTTTAGAGTTCAATCTTATGGAAGATATATGTAATAGTATTGCGCACTTTTTTATGTGCTGAGTTTACTTTATTTCCTGGCAAGTTCTGATGTGCGCTCATTACCTAAATTAATATCCCCTCTCAAAGCCAATAATTTGATCATATCTTCAAATCCCGCAAGTCAATTTCAATAATCTGTTCTGAATCAGAAGCATTCATTATTGCTTCCTGAATGACAGCAAGATATGGAACTAAGGTCTTAAAACGATTATCAAATGTCCGTAACACGATCAGTCGGACAGGGTATTTCTCTAAGTTCTGCTGGTTTTGTAAGTTCTTGTCTGCAACTCTATTACCTGTTCTCTTTTGACAGAAGGATAGTCATTTAAAAATTCCTCGATGGTATCTCCATTCTTAATATAATCGAATAGTATTTTCACGGGTACCCGGGTTTTGGCAAACACTGGTGCGCCGCTTTGAATTTCAGGAGATATGGTGATCAAATCCGCTAACATATTTGTCGTGATTTATTGATTCACTTGATCTGATTGATCTTTTCGCTATGCAAAGTAAGGAAATTAGCCTCGTTTTTCAAAGTTTTCATGGAATATCTTACCCAACGAGCCCCTGACGGTCAGTTTCGAGGGCGATACCTCCAATCCTGCAAAATCGGCAACCTCACTTCTCAAACCCCCTCCGCAGCACCTCTTCCTTGTAACTCGCCCCAATCGGCAGCGGCTCTCCACCGATGTGCAGCATATTTCCCTCCAGTGATTTTACCTTGTCTAATGCCACGATATAGGATTTATGGATGCGCATAAAGCGGTCTGTGGGCAATTCTTCTTCGAGGCTTTTCAGGGAACCGAGCGACAAAATGCGTCCGGCGGGCGTATAAAAAGCCACGTATTCCCGCATACTCTGGATGTAAATAATCTCGTCGAGTGCAAGCCGGTGGATCTTGTGATCGGCTTTGACGAGGATAAAATCCTTTATGGGAGCGGCGGATGCCGGTACGGCCTGGCGTTGAGAGATACGTTCCGCCACTTTATTTACAGCCTGTAAAAACCGCTCAAAACCGATGGGTTTGAGCAGGTAATCTACCACGTCGAGCGAATAACCTTCCAGCGCGTA
>JALHMA010000158.1:4989-8050 GCA_022844265.1 Saprospiraceae bacterium
CCGATACCGCCTACCGCGTCCTTGGCGACATTGTGTGCGGGCAGGCTGTTCTTCACTTCAAATTCGATATGGTGTTCGCCGGTACGCAGGTCGATGGTGATCCAGCCATGGGCAAGGTCTTCAATTTTGCTGTGTTTAAAAGCATTTTCCACAAATGGAATGAGCAGCAGCGGCGCGATGTTCAGGTTGGGGCGACTTTCATCAAAATGCACTTTTACATTGAGTCCGCTGCTGTCTTTCAACATCTGAAGGTCGATGAAATTTTGCAGGTAGGCAATTTCCTTATGCAAGGGAACCTTTTCCGCCTTGCAATCGTGCAGCATATAACGTAGCATCCCGGATAATTTCAGCAGGTGATCGGGCGCATTGTCCGATTTCAACAGAGTCAGGGTGTAGATATTATTCAGGGCGTTGAACAGAAAATGCGGGTTGATCTGCGACTTCAAAAACTTGATTTCCGCTTCCAGTTTTTCACTTTGATACACGGCTGCTTCCCGTTCTTTCCGGTTGGCAAAAGCGGCGATTTCAAACAGGGCGCTGCCGATAAAAGCAGTGAAAATGGGCATCGCAAGTCCCAGGTAACGCATCCCGCCACGACCGCCCGAACCCATGGCGCCCGATCTGGGCGCGCCGGGCTGCTCCGAACTCCTGCGAAAGAACTCGTTCCAGGGTGCGGTATCCCAATCGAGGAGTAAAGTAACGCCGACCACCAGCGCCAAGCCGGCCGATATGTACACCAGCGGATGGTAGCGGCCAAAATACAATCTGGGAAGCAATGTCTCCATATTTACCCATACCACCACACAAATAGCGACCATCACCACCAGCGTGCGCTTGAGGTACATTTCAGGATTATTGAGGCCGCCTGATAGCATTACGGGCACCAGGGCCCAGAAACTGCACCAAAACAGTATTTGCAGCAAGGTTTTTTTGTGTGGCAAGACGTTCATGGCGCAAAACTTTACATAATATGTCTAAGTACCATTGTTATTCAATCAAAATATCAAATTTATCCTTGAACGGATGAATCAACTCAACGAACCATAAATACCCCTTGTAGCGCTGCAACGGTTTTTTATTATTTCCCATTAATTGATTTTTAACCCGCTATAGTCCATCACGCCTTTGTGATCAACATACGGTAACTGATACCGGTCCGGACGATAGCAAAAATTTGAAAAACATGACATATATTTTGAAAATAGCCCTTTGCCTCCTGCTGGGCATCATCTTCCTTTCCGAGGTTCAGACGCAGACGCCTGTAACCACCGACAGTACGACGAACATGATAAAGCACAATAATAAATGGAGCAACACCACGCCGGCGGATTCGTTCCCACGGGCAGATCGGCAAACTGCGTTGATGCACAAGCAGTTAAACCTGTCTCCCAACCAGAGAACACGGCTCTTTGATATCCACATGCGTTATGCCGATCAATCTCATCTGATGCTGGATAGCCTGGGCCGCGCCAATAACCTGGCGGCTTCGCGCGATAAAATGACGATGCTGTGCCAACAACAGGATGCTGAAATCAAAAACTTGCTCACCGCCGACCAATGGAAAAACTGGGAAAATTACCAGACGGAGCAAAATAATAGGATGAACAGCACCAATCCAAACGATCCGGCGAACACGATGAAATACAATAATAAGTGGAGCAATACCACGATGACGGATTCGTTCCCACGGACAGATCAGCAAACTGCATTGATGTACGACCAGTTAAAACTGGCTCCAAGTCAGAGAACACGGATCAATGATATCAACATGCGTTATGCCGATCAATATCATGTGATGGATAGCCTGGGCCGCACCAACAAGTCGGCGGCTTCGCGCGATAAAATGACGAAACTGCGCAAACAGCAGGATGCTGAAATCAAAAAAGTGCTCACCATCGACCAATGGAAAAACTGGGATAATTACCAGACGGAGCAAAATAAAAACATGAATCGCAGCAATCAAAATGATCCGGCGAACATGAATCGCACTAATCAGAACGATCCGACGAACATGAATCGCCCTAACCCGAACGATCCGACCAAGCCGAATAAGCAGAAGGAGGATAAAACAAAAATGAACAATCCTTCTTCGCCCAAACCAAGTCAATCATCGCCTCCGGGAGGCAATCAGTAAAAATAGTTGTGGATTGCCTAATCGGCTGAAATGTTTCTGAAAAGGCAAGCTGTTTCTGTTCAGTGATAGTCCCACCCTTGTGTGGGGCTATCACTTTGTTTATGGGTAAACGTTGTAAAAAAGTCTTAAGCGAGAGAAAATGCTTTCCGCGCCAAATTATGATTGCCAAATGCAATGTGAAAAATTGACAACTTTCAAAAAGTTGTCAATTTTAGCACCTGGCCAAAGCTTTATTTGATATCCTTTGGCCAGATTTTCAGACATCTGATTTTTAGATACAACCCTGGTAATAATGGCATGGCGAATCCGCAGCATCCGTACAATCCGTTCCCACCTACTCTATATTCGGCCACATCCCGTTTTCATAGAGTTTTTGCCCGGTTTCATTGATTAAATTTCAGGTAGCCTGAAGCATACTCCATCTTTGCATTCAATTAAGTACAAGTGGACTCTACTTCAGTCAAAACACTCAAACACAAAAACACTAAAACACACAATAACATGAAACACATTTTGAAATTCGCGCTGAGCGCCCTGCTTTTCCTCGTTGTTTTTACCAGTATACAGGCCCAGCCACCCGGAGGTGGTGAAAGACCTTCGATGGATCCCGTTAAAAGAGCCGAAAAACAAACGGCCATGATGACGGAACAACTGACATTATCAGAAGCTCAAGCCGCCAAAGTGCAGGAGATCAACCTGAAATACGCGGAAAAATCAAAAGCGATGCGTGAGGCGAACACCGGCGGCGACAGGACGGCCATGCGGGAACAAATGACTGCCCTGCGCACAGCACAAGACGCCGAACTCAAAACAATGCTGACCAGCGACCAGTGGGCTACCTGGGAAAAAATACAGGCAGAACAACGCGCCAATCGAGGTGAATGGGGTAATAAAAAAGGCAAAGACAAGAGTCAGGCGCCTCCGCCG
>JALHMA010000158.1:8150-12489 GCA_022844265.1 Saprospiraceae bacterium
GCAACCGTGAAACTCCAGCACCCCTGGGGCGAACTGGTGAAAGGCGCTATTTCTGATGCGGAAGGCCGCTTTAACCTGACGGAAGTGGGTAAGGGCGGTTATGTGCTGGTTATCAGCATGTTGGGTTTCGAGGAATTGAAGGGGGAAGTGAATCTGAAAGACCAGAACCTGAATATCGGCGTCTTGAGATTGATGCCGGATTCCAAAATATTGGATCAGGTGGAAATCAGGTCGCAAATGATTACCGCTGTACAAAAAGGAGATACGACCGAGTTCAATGCGGGCGCTTTCAAAGTGATGAAAGATGCCGACGCGGAAGATTTGATTGGAAAAATGCCCGGCGTAACGGTGGAAAACGGCCAGATGAAAGCCCAGGGGGAGAACATCCAGCAGGTACTGGTGGACGGCAAACCGTTTTTTGGCAATGACCCGACGGCTGCATTAAAAAACCTGCCCGCAGAGTTGATTGAAAAAGTGCAAATTTTTGACGCACAAAGCGAGCAGTCACAATTCACCGGTTTTAATGACGGCACGACCACCAAAACGATCAATATCGTCACCAAAAACGGTATGCAGAACGGACAATTTGGTAAGGTGTACGCGGGTTACGGTTATGATGATAAATACCAGGCAGGCGGGAATATCAGTTTTTTCGATGGCGACCGGCGGATCAGCGTAATCGGCATGACGAATAATATCAATGTTCAAAATTTCGCTGCGGAAGACATTGTAGGTACTATGGGCGGCGGCGGCGGCCGCGGTGGCATGCCAGGTGGCGGACGCGGCGGCCAGGGTGGTGGCGGACAAGCCGGCGACTTTTTGGTAAGATCTTCCGGCGGTATAACTAAAACACACGCTTTTGGTCTGAACTATTCCGATAAATGGGGTAAAAAAGTGGATGTATCCGGCAGTTATTTTTTCAATAAAGGAATTAACAACACGGAGAAGATCACCAACCGGCAGTTCTTAAACGAAGAAAACATCGCCGATGAAATTTATGATGAAAGCAGCCTGAGCCGTTCCGATAATCTTAACCACCGTTTCAACTTACGGATGGAATTTAAACTGGACAGCATGAACTCGATTATGCTGCGGCCGCGCCTGACGATCCAGCAAAATGACGGCAATTCGTCTACAATCGGTAATACGGTGTTTGGCGGCAACCTCTTGAATGCCACCAACAACAGTTACCTGTCCAACATGGATGGTTTGAATTTTAGCAACTCGCTCCTGTGGCGGCATAAATTCCAGAAAAAAGGCCGCACCCTGTCGCTCGATTTCACCACAGGTTACGCGCCGAAAAAAGGAGAAAGTACCCTGCAATCCATCAGCGGTTTTTATGCAGGGCCGAACCCCTCCATCGATTCGCTGGATCAACGCAGCAATCTTTCCGTAAACAACTGGAACCTTGCCGGCAATTTGGAATATACTGAGCCGATCGGCGCCAACGGGCAGTTGCTGCTCAATTACCGAAACAGTTACCAGCAGGAATCTTCGGACAGAAAAGTGTTCGACTGGGCGGAAGCCACCGGCGGCTATGATTTATTGAACGAACCGCTGAGCAATGTTTTTTCCAACGACTACCAAACTCAGCAGGGTGGAATCGGGTATAACTACACCAAAGGCCGCGATTTCAACATTTCAGCGCGCTTGAATACGCAATGGGCATCGCTGGCCAACGACCAGACTTTCCCGCAACAGGTCGTTTTTGATACTCGTTTTTTCAATATTTTGCCTTCGGCAAGTATGCGGTACAACCTGGACAAAAACCGCAACATTCGTTTCAATTATCGCAGCAGTACGCAACTGCCTTCCGTAGATCAACTGCAAAACGTGGTGAACAACAGCAATCCGCTGCAACTCACTGCCGGCAATCCGAACCTCGTACAGGCGGAACAGCACAACCTGTTTATGCGCTACCAGGCCACCAACACAACCAAATCCACCACACTTTTCTTCATGGCCGGCGGCAGCCTCACGGGTGATTACATCGGCAGAAGCACGTTTTTGGCGAGCAGCGACAATCCGATCTTCGACGACCTGGACGTGCAACCCGGCGCGCAATTGACATTACCCGTCAACCTGGACGGCTACCGCAATGCCCGGAGTTTCTTTTCCTACGGCATTCCCGTCAAGCCGATCAAAAGCAACCTGAACTTCGATGCGTCTTATAATTTCGGACGGACGCCGGGCCTGGTCAATGAACTGCTCAATTACAACAACACCCACTCTTTTGGAGCGGGCATAACGGTCAGCAGCAACATCAGCGAGCACCTGGATTTTTCCATTTCTGCCCGTCCGGTCTGGAATAAAAGCACCAACACGCTGCAAACAGCCGCCAATGCGGAGTACCTGACACAGAATTCTCGCGCTAAACTCAACTGGCAAATTGTGGAAGGATTTGTGCTGCGTACCGACCTGACCCATACCCTTTACTCGGGCTTATCCGATGGATTCAACCAGAATTACTGGCTCTGGAACCTGGGTATTGGTAAAAAGGTGTTTAAAAACGAACGCGGCGAGATCACCCTGGCGATCAATGATTTATTGAATCAAAACCGTAATATCCTGCGGACGGTGACGGAATCGTACATTGAAGATACCCGCACCAACGCACTGACCCGCTTCGTCATGTTGTCATTTACCTATAACCTGCGCAATTTTAATAGCGGGAAAGCGTCACAAACACCCGCAAGGAATATGGAAATGAGGCCGGGAGGTATGTGGGGGCCACCGAATGGGCCGAGGGGGTGAAAATGTTGAGGGGTTGAGGTTGTTGAGGTTGTTGAGGTTGTTGAGATTGTTGAGGGCCGCTCTTGAGTTGGGAATGTCCTGTTCACAGAGCAGCCCTCAACAACCTCAACCCCTCAACAATCTCAACAACCTCACTTCATCAAACTCGCTACCGCCTTCGCCCACGCAGGCGAGTCATTCAGGCTGGGTACCAAATCCAGGTGTTCGCCGCCCCATTTTTCAAAATCTTCTTTGTATTCGCTGCCGATTTCGATAGTCGTTTCGAGGCAATCCGCCGTAAATGCCGGGCAGAAAACCAGCAGGCGTTTGGCGCCTTTTTCTTTTGCCAGCGCCTCGATGGTGCGCACGGTATAAGGCTGCGTCCAGGGATCGCGGCCCAGGCGGCTCTGAAAACAAACGGTATATTGTTCAGGTTTCAGGTCCAACTGCCCTGCAATCGCTTTTGTGGTCGCATAACACTGTGCCGAATAGCAGAACTGGTTAGTGGGCGTGAGCGTCTGGCAACAATCAGGACTTTTCAGGCAATGATTGAAAGCATCGCCTTTTCGGAGATGCCGCTGCGGTACGCCGTGGTAACTGAACAGGATATGGTCGTAACTTTTAAGGTCGAATTGGCGGGCGTTCTGGGCGTAAATATCGATCATAGCAGGCCAGGTAGCGTAACTGCTTACAAAATCCACGGCAGGGATAATCTGCTGTTTCGATAACACCCGCATCACCTCTTCATGCACGGAACCGACCGTGGCGCTGGCGTATTGTGGAAACAAAGAAAACACCTTGATTTTATCCACTTTTGCCTGCATCAACTGGTCGATGGCCGATTGTATCGAGGGGCTTTGATAACGCATAGCCAATGCCACAACATATTCATTACCAAGTAATTGTTGTACCTGTGCTACCAGGTTTTCACCATAATATTTTAGCGGCGAACCGTTTTCAGTCCAGAGTTCCCGGTAGGCCTTGGCCGACTGGCCGGAACGAAACGGCGCGATGATGCCGCGTACCAGCAGGTTGCGGGCTACCGCATTGATATCAATAACGCGCGGGTCCAGCAAAAACTCTTTCAGGTATCGGTACACTGCCGGGCGCGTCGGCGCATCCGGGGTGCCGAGGTTGACGATAAGGATACCAGTCTTGGGTGTTAAGCCCATAGTGTATGTTGTTATAATGTGAATGGGCGCAGGTTTGTTGAGATTGTTGAGGGTTGAGGTTGTTGAGCGTTGAGATTGTTGAGGGCCGCTCTATGTAGTAATGTCTCGTTCACAGAGCGGCCCTCAACAACCTCAACCCTCAACAACCTCAACAATTAGGCTATTTCAAATTGTAATTTCGCCAAACTACTATACGCCCCGTCGAAAAGCGCCGACAATTCTTCATGCGTGCCTTTTTCCACAATGTGCCCGCCTTCCAGCACATAAATACAGTCGACTTCCCGAATAGTAGCCAGTCGATGCGCAATGATAATGCTGGTGCGGTTTTTCATCAGGTTGTGCAGGGCTTCCTGTACCACTTTCTCCGACTCGGCATCGAGCGATGAAGTGGCTTCATCCAAAAGCAGGATGCTGGGGTTGCGCAAAATAGCGCG
>JALHMA010000159.1 GCA_022844265.1 Saprospiraceae bacterium
GCCTTTGTTTTGCTTTTGAATGCCTCGTTGGCTTCTCCGTGGAAATAAAATTCCAGGTCGATTTGTCCATCGCCGGCTTCTTCCCGGAACGTATATTCCAGCATGGTATCCGTGCAGGAAGCCGCCAGGGTCAGGCTCAATGAGGGATTTTGGGGTAGTTGCTGACCGTATTTGCCCCAATATTTGATCAGCGCTATATTGCTGGGCGAGCGCCAGGTGATGCTACCCGCTTCGGGCGGATTGGAAGAATCGATGATGAGACGCGGATTTTCGTACATGCGTTTTAGTGTTTTTGTGTTTTTGTGTTTTAGTGTTTTGGGCGCGTTGCCCTCGGCAACAGTGGGTAGTTTGGTCAAAGTGTTTTTGGCTTTCCACATTTGCTTTAATTGGAACTTGGCTTATTTTGATTGATAAACCCGGTTGCCAAACAGATGTACTACGAAAACACAAAAATACCAAAACACCAAAACACATAACTCCGCAAAGAAACGGAAGCCCGCGCACGATTGTCTCGGTTACCAGCCCTACTTTTTTCAAATTTTTTTGAGCACGAACACGAACTGGAGGAGGTGTATAAAATTATTTTGATTTATTTTTTATACAAATGCTTGATTATCAAGACGGATAACGGATAACTGATAACCAATAACTACTTATGACCCAGTACATCTATCTTTGCGGGCACGAACGATACATACACCACCCTAGACAAACAACAGATAACCATGTGGCAAAGACTCCGGCGCTTCGGCGTTGAATTATATGCTTTTTTTACGGCGCCTTTCGTGATCCGAAACTGCCTGAGTATGCTGGCCATGGTGAGCGGCATTTTGCTGCTCACTTTCTGGTGGCTCAAGTGCTACACCAACCACGGCGAAAGCGTGCAGGTGCCCAGTTATGTGGGCATGGGTTTCCGCGAAGCAGCCCGCAAGGCCCGCGCCCGCGATTTCGGCGTGGCGGTCAGCGACTCGATTTATGTGCCGGGCAAACCGCCGGGAGAAATTATCGCGCAGGACCCCAAAGCGGAAAGCCGCGTGAAAGAAGGGCGCACGATCTACTTCACCGTAGCAAAGAACAACCCGGATATTATCAAACTGCCCGACCTCGCCGGCAGCGACGATTATGATATTTACAGCCGTAAACTGAGTCGCCTGGGCCTGAAACCACGCATTGTGGCGCGGGCCGCCGACCCAAAACTGGAGGCAAATACCATTGTGGCCGTGATTTATCGCGGCGATACCATTACCCAGAAAATCCGCTACGGATATTCCATCGAAATGGGCGGCACAATCGATTTTGTAGTCAGTGAAGAAGTAACAACCACTGTTAATATACCCGACTGTGTATGTCAAAGCCTCGATGCCGCGCGTTTTTTGATTCAGGCGAGCGGACTCAGTATCGGCACTATTTTTAAAGATGCGACCGTGACGGATGAAGAAACGGCCTACGTGTGGCGGCAAACGCCCAAGTTCGACGCCAACGGCACGATGCGCAAAGGCGAACAGGTGGATTTGTTTTTAACCCAGGAAAAACCGAAGAATTGCACGGAATAGAGTGATGAATGATGAGTTATGAATGATGAGTTATGAGTGATTGGAGTTTCAGGCTGGATTGGGGATAAATACAAACTTTATTTCCCCATTCCAGCCTGAAACTCCAATCACTCATAACTCATCATTCATAACTCATCATTCATCATTCATAACTCATTATTCAAACATGGATATCACAGTAGAAGAACTCTACCAAAAGTTACAGTCGGGCGAAAAATTTGTGTTCATCGACGTTCGCGAACCCTGGGAATACGAAGAGTTTAACCTCGGCGCCGAACTCATCCCTCTGGGGTCATTGCCAAACCGCAGCTGGGAATTGGAAGACCATAAAAGCGACGAAGTAGTTGTTCATTGCCGGTCCGGGGCCCGCTCCGGAATGGCGCAAGCTATGCTGACGGGCCAGGGCTTTTCAAATGTGCGCAACCTGACTGGCGGCGTGATGGCCTGGAATGCTGCCTACGGAATGGAAAAACCTTAAATGGCAGACTTTATTTTATTTCCAAAATTAATTGATAATCAATGTTTTGGATAAAAAAATGCTGTCTGGTGGCAGTTGTGTTTTCAATTGGCTGCGTTGGACTGCGTGGTCAATCTCCTGTTGCTGCGAGACAGGTACACCGTTGCGGCGACTGGCAAAGTTACCTGCCTGATACGCTTCACCCGGAACAAATGCCGGAACGGCTGCTGCGCGTGAATTTCCACATTATGAACAGCCGCGACAGCAGCCACAATTTTCGGCCGGAAGCAGGGCGGGACTACTGCAAACGCCTGCTGGAGGGCGCTAACCGCCAACTCGATACCAATATCCGCAACTGGCGTTCGCCGGAAGGAACGGCGGTGCTGCCCAAAAATTACCGCTACGTGCTGTGGCCGCAGCCCGGCGACGACGGTATTTATTTCCACTACGACGATTCGCTGTACTTCCTCGTATATGTCGGCAAAAACCAGAACAACTACAACCGCAAGGTTTTGGACAAATACGGCGTCGGCCTGGATTCCATTGTGAATATTTTTATCCAGGTACACCCCGACGACAGCATCCAATCTCCTACCTATAAGGCTAATTTACAAGGTATTGCATTGGGTACTGCCCTGAAAATGGCGGGCCTGTATGAACAGGGAGACGCTGCTTTCGGCCACGAAGCCCTGCTCAACCACGAAGTCGGTCACCTGCTTTCGCTCAGCCATGCCTGGGGCGAAGACAACTGCCCGGATACCGACAAACACCCCAATAAATGCTGGGAATGGAGCGAAAAGCCGCCCTGCCGCGACCAGGCTACTAACAATATGATGGACTACAACGCCTACCAGATCGCGCTGACGCCCTGCCAGATCGGACGCGTTCACCAGGTGCTGTCCAACGAAAAAAGCCGGCTGCGGCGCTGCCTGGTACCGACCTGGTGCGAGCGTCGGGAAGGCCGCGATGTGGTCATTCAGGATTCGGTCGTCTGGAGCGGTGCCCGCGACCTGGAAGGCAACCTGACCATTGCCGACGGCGGCTCGCTGCGCATTTCGTGTCGACTGTCGCTGCCAGAAGGCGCACAAATCACGGTGGAAAAAGGCGGCAGACTTTGGTTAGACGGTGCGCTTTTGCACAATGCCTGCGGGCAGGCTTGGGAAGGACTGGTAATGCCCAAAAGAAAACGGAATCGCGGGGAGGTGTTTGAATTGAAACCGGCTAAATGGGAGGATTGTATTGCGCCGGATTTACCACAAATGAAAAAATAAGACATTTCTGCCCTAACGCGAAGTCTTTTACCACAACGGACACCAAGTGGTTTTCACAAAGGACACTAAGCGTAGAGTTGACCAGTTCCGCTCGGCATTTACTGTAATCCCGGCGCAAACATCACAAATGATTGGAAAAATGCGGTCAACTCTACGCTTAGTGTCCTTTGTGAAACCGCTTTGTGTCCGTTGTGGTAAAAAAAATCGTATTAAGTGTCCAAGTACGAAATCACTCAAAATCACGTTATTTGCCCACTCACAACTCACAACTCACAGCTCACATCATGAAGTTTCCCCGTTATATCGGTATTTTCCTTTTTTTCCTGTTCGCCATTTCCATCACCGCCCCTGCATGCAGCCAAAAAAGCGGCTGTCCGGCCACAGAAAGCCTGAAACCCAAAACAAACCGCAAAGGCGAAATAAAAACGAGTAAAAAGAGTCAGTCGGGGCTTTTTCCGGGTAAGATGAAGAAAAAGATGAAGTAGTTAGCAATACGTCTCGAACGCCGATTTCAAATTCTCCGCAATGATCTGAGCCGGACGGCCTTCGATGTGGCGGCGCTCCAGGAAATGCACCAGTTTACCATCTTTGAACAGCGCGATAGCCGGGGAAGAGGGCGGGTATGGCGCCAGAAACTCGCGCACTTTTTGTGTCGCTTCGGTATCCACACCGGCAAAAACGGTATAGAGTTTTGCGGGGCGTTTTTCACCCTGAACGGAAAGTTTAGCGCCCGGACGAGCCATAGCAGCCGCGCAGCCGCAAACGCTGTTGATCACCACCAGGGCGGTACCTTCCTGATTTTCAAGAACTTGTTCTACCTCAGCGGGTGTGCTGAGCGCTTCGAAACCAAAATCCGTCAGGTCTTGTGCCATCGGGGTAGTGAGTGCTATCGGATACATATTTTTTTAATTGAGAAGTGGAACAATGAAACAAGTGCAACCTGTATAAAAGGACTGCAAATTTAAAATATCACCGCCGGATAACAATGCAGCGGAGGGTTTTGTTTATGGGTTCGGGGCTACTGGAACGTTACATCCATCTTTTTTTCTTCCGTGCCGCGTTTTACCCGCACGGTAGTGATGTCGCCTTTTTTGAATTTGGCCAGCCCTTTCATGTAATCCTGCATGTTTTTGATCTCCATGTCGCCCATACCGATGATGATGTCGCCTTTCTGGATACCCGCTTTGGAGGCAGGTTTGCCGTCCGTCACGCCGTCGGCGCGCAGGCCTTCGCCTTCAAAAGTATAGTCGGGCATAATGCCCAGCGTTACCTTGAAACGGGGGGTATTGTCTTCGTTCGATTTGGTTTCCTGGAAAGTCAGTTTAGGCCGGCTGTCTAAGGATTTTAAAGTTTGTAAAATTACGTTAAGCACTTTTGCCTGGCCCGTAAAATTAACCAGTTCCGTATCGTCGGAAGGTTTGTGGTAGTCGGAATGCTGTCCGGTAAAAAAGTACAGCACGGGTATATTCTTCAGGTAAAAAGAAGTGTGGTCACTGGGGCCGATGCCCGAACTGTCCAGTTTAATGCTCAAATCGGTCGAAATACCTTTTACCGCGGGCACAAAATCGGGCGCCGTACCGACGCCGCCGACGATCAGTTTTTTCTCGGCATTCAGCCGTCCGATCATGTCCATATTGACCATAAAACTGACTTTCGAGAGGTCGATCGTTGGGTAATCGGTAAATTTTTTGGAGCCGACCAGTCCGAGTTCTTCGCCGGAAAAACAAAGGAACAGGAAGTTGTGCTGCTCTTTTACGCCGTTTTTGGCAAAATAGCGCGCCAGTTCGATCACCCCGGAGATGCCGCTGGCATTGTCGTCGGCGCCGTTGTGGATCATTCCTGCGGAATTGGCTTCCAGGGAGTTGTGGTCGTAACCCAGGCCGAGGTGGTCGTAATGCCCACCGATCACGATGGTGTGTGCGGCGCCGTTGTCGAGGTAGCCGGCTACGTTACGGCTGTAAATCTGCGGGGTGTTTTCCGAAATGCCGCCGTGGGGATCGGATGATTTTTTAAATCCGAATGCGTGGAACCAGGTGCCGTTGTCGCCTTTTGGGCTGAGGCCTATTTTTTTGAACTGTTTGGCGATGTATTCGGCCGCTTTCAGTTCGGCGGGTGTGCCCGTGCCGCGCCCCTGCAATTTGTCGGAAGCGAGGTATGCGACGTGTTTACGAAGATTTTTTTCTGAAATTTCCTGGGCAAAACAACTGGAAACAGCCAGCAACAGGGCTGTGGTAAGCGATATTAACTTCATGGTCAATTTAATTTTGGCCGCAAAGGTAATTATAGTCGCACTGGAAAGGTTTGAAAAGTTTGAGGGCTTCGCGTCCGGGATACTTTGTAAGGTTGATAAGGGTTGATAAAAGTTGATAAGGTTGATAACCGCCACTCCATGAAGGGGATATTCAGGGCGCCACAACCGTTGCTTCCAGCGTTTCGGTAGCAGGCGGATACCAGCACAGGCGTTCCAGCATAGCCGTTGTGCCCGGGAATACATTCAGGTCGACTTTTTTGGAAATACCTTCCAGACAGCCCTCGTTGGAGTATTGCCAGAAATCCCAGCGTTTGCCGGTCGTAAGCAAAGGGGCTTCATTGTTGTACCGCGCGATCCAAAGCGGATAGTGGTCGAAATGCCCTTTCAGGTGGGTTTCGTAAAAATTAAAACCCGTATAAATGATGGGTTTGACGCCGAGTTTTTTTTCAACGATATGCAACCAGATTTGCGCTTCCTGAATCATGATTTCGGGTGCGATGCCATCGGTGCGTTCGATGTCGAGCACGGGCGCCAGGTCGCCGGGTTGAAATTCAACCAATTGCAGGAAATTTTGCGCCTGTTCGTCGCCGCAGCCATAAGCCCTGAAAAAGTGGTAAGCGCCTCGGCGGATGCCATGGCGTCGGAGGGCATCCCAGTTGCGGCAGAACAGACTGTCCACATAATCGTGCCCTTCCGTCGCTTTTACAAAGGCAAAGTCGATGGGTTCTTTGACGGCTACTGAATCCCATTCAATCTGTTTCTGATAATGAGAAACATCCACCCCATGCAGCACCTTGGCCGGCGGCGGCACAAAACCGTACTGTCTGGCCACCCCAAGGGGAGACAGCAGCAAGGCAAAGGAACCGATGAGACGTACGAGGTGCATATTCACAAGTGCGAAGAAAAGAAATGGATTACAAACGGATGAGATTGTATGGGTTTTCGCCCCAAACCGACAAAGTTTTCACTGCCATATTTCGTGCCAAAAAACCGCTGAAAATGAGATGGCTGGAACGAATGGAAACCTAAACCCTGTTTGTGCCGTATGTAATGGAATAGAGAACCACAAAAATCCCCACAGGATGCTGCAAATTCAGGCTTTAACACAAAATTATTTGCCCGAAATGGGGATTTTCCGCTTTTGGCATGAAATTTTTATATCATTTACAAAAGAAATTCACGTTTTGAAAGTTTAAAGACATATAAGGTGTTTCGTGTATAGTGTTTGGTGTTTGGGGGGCTTCGCTTTTGGCGATGGTATGCAGTTCAGGCATAAGAGCCTTTCGTCTAAATTACCCACTACAACCAAAAGCGAAGCGCCCCAAACACTACACACGAAACACATAATGAACCGATTTTTTCATCCAGTCAAATGTATATTATGAAACTAATCCTTGCTATCCCCGCCGCCGGCTTACTGCTGTCGGGCACACTGCAATCCTTGCAGCAGTCCGCAAAAGGGCCGGCATCCCAGCCGATGCTTACCAGTACACCTGAGCCTACTTACATGGAGGCTAAACCCAAAATGTGGACAGAAAAGGAATACCTGTATAAAGGAGAAACCATCGACCTGCATTTTGAAATGCCGCACGCCCGTTATCTGGGTGTGGTCAATCCGGACGGCAAATTTTTCTATGTCGTTTTCCCTGCGGAAAACGCCGTGGGCAATCTGAAGCCATACGTGACCAGCGAACAATTTGTGCACCTGAAATCGTTGAAGATCAATCCACAGACCTTCAAAGCCGACCCGTATATCTATGGTATCATGGAAAATCAGCCGGTATTTCAAAAGTCGGGCACGTACCGTTTTGTTTTAGGTGAAAACCTGCATACCCACGACGAAAGCAGTGTGGCGATCGTTCATATTCAGTATATACACGCCAAGCGACCTGCCGAACAAAATACTTCGATCGTAGCACTCTGATATTTTCACAAGACGACCACTTAGCACTTCCGCATACATTACCTTTGCCGCGCACCGGAATTCCCTCCGTTGCGCGGTTTTTTTTTCCGGGTATTTGAGTATTTGAGTATTCGAGTATCTGACTGCTAACGAATTGTACTCGTACCCTCCTATGCAGTCAGATACTCGAATACTCAAATCCTCAAATACTCGGAAAATTTAAGACACTGAAAATATTAGCATTTGAGATATGGATCGACAACAAATTCCCACGGATACGGCAAATCTCCCCAAAAACGGGCATTCCCGGCAAATGGTACTCTCTTCCAACCTCACGCTGTTCTGGCGGATTTTTGTACCTTTTTTCGGAACGGTATTTCTCAGCGGACTCATGCTGGCTTTTCTGTTCATCGATGAAAGTGACCTGTACCTGCCGGTACCGGTGCTTTGGGCGCGTATTGCGGTCGTCGTGCTCTGGTTGTTGTGGCTGCTGGTCATAAGCCGCACCATCTGGCGTCTGAAACGGGTGGATGCGGATGATACGCACATTTACGTCACCAACTACTGGACGGCGGTGCGTTACCCCTGGCAGGACATCGAGCGCTACGAGGAAAAAAAGCGCCTGGGCAGGCGCGTGGTCAACTTTAAATTGCGGGCGCCGGGCCGTTTCGGCGACGTGATTTCGTTTTTACCGGGATCGAGTTTTGAGGATTGGAAGAAGCGAAACGGGGAGATACCGGCTGGTTGAATTTGCTTTTTTTCGCAATGTTGATATTTATGTAAATTTGCAATCCAACTGCAAAATAACACAGCGTAGCATAAAATCTACTTCATCTTCGCAATATCCGCGCTCATTTCCACCTGTTCGGGTGTCATGCGGGCCGTCCACTCGATGGGATCGGGATTGCCGGGAGTGGTGAGTTCCAGCGTTTGTGTATCCTTCAGGATCAGACCGCTGACTTTATTGTTGGGTGCGCCGTTGTAGCGAAACTCATTTTCCCAACTGATCTGGTATTCCAGGACGCTGGCTTTTAACTGCTCGTCGATGGTGGCGACCGTCAGGTATTCTGCATTGACGCCGGCTACGAAATGGGTGCCGACATAAGCGCCGTCTTTTTCAAATACGCTGATGCTGTATGTTTTGGTGCCGCGGGTGAGGCCACGGGCGACGTTGTAGAGCACGGCATAAAATTCGTCGGTTTCAAACACGGCTACCGGCTCGGGATGAACCGGCTTGCTGCTGAATTGTGCGCTGCGTTCCAATTCGGGTAAAAATTGATAGAATTCCCAACCCAGGCGTTTAATTTTTGCCGTCGGACGCGTTTCGATCTGATCCTGCAATTCTACGGCATCAAAGGTATAAGGCAGGGTGGCTTTGGGGAACTGATCCAGAAAATCCTGAAAAGTTGGTTCCTGGGCATGCAGGTGTGCGATGCTGAGCAACACCAGAAAAATAGCCGGAAAAACCTTCAATTTTTTCATGATACAATGATGGTTAATTTGATATTTGGGGCCACTGGCTTGTTTTTTAGCCAATGCTATATATGTATAGACCAAATTGAGTGCCAAATCAACCAGGATACACTTGTTTTTTAAAATAAATGTCGGATTGGTCGCCTTTTAACCTTATTAGGGTAGGAAAAGCCTTTTCTGCGGCAGTTTTTTTTCAGAAACGGACGAAAAAAAATGGGAAATGTGCGACCCGGGGAAGGGAACGGAAATCTTAGTTATGAGTTATGAGTTATGAGTTATGAGTTATGAGTTATGAGTTATGAGTTATGAGTTATTGGAGTTTCAGGCTGGAATGGGAAAATGGAGTTTACAGTCTTTCTCATTCCAGCCTGAAACTCCAATAACTCATAACTCATCACTCATCACTCATCACTCATCACTCATAACTCATAACTCATAACTCATAACTCATAACTCATAACTAAAAAAAGTCCCGCCCCGATGATCTCGGAACAGGACTTGCTTTGTTTTGATATGCTGCTGTGTAAGGTTCGTTACTTTTTCGCTTTCGATGCCTTATGGGTGGCTTTTTTAGCCGCCGGCTCTGCTTTTTCAGCAACAGGCATCGAAGGAATTAACCCGTTGACTGCGCCACCGACATAGCTGCCCCAGGTCAGGTTATTAGCGCCGGCTTTGTGGGCGAGCGCTTTTTCGATGGCCATATTGGCGGCGTTTTCCACTACCCATTCAAAGTTTTCTTCGCCTACGGAGGCAATATCGGCATCTGGCGCCGGATTGCAGAAGTCGATGGCGTATGGAATACCGTCGCGGATAGCAAATTCGACCGTATTGAAATCGTAGCCCAATGCGTGGTTGAGCTTCAATACGTAGTCATGCATTTGTGCGCGGAGTTCTTTGGATACTTTGTGGTCGGCCACATAACGCAGGTGGTGCGGGTTGCGCGGTTCATAGTCCATGATGCGCACGTATTTACCGCCGAGGCAGTAGCAGCGGAAGTAAGCATCGAAGTCGATGGCTTCCTGGAGCATCATCACGAGGGTGTTGGTCTCGTTGTAGTCGCGGAAGAATTCATCGAAGTTTTCGATTTTATACACACTTTTCCAGCCGCCGCCGGAGTGCGGTTTCATAAAGAGTGGAAAACCGCCGAGGTAATCGATCATTTTTTCCCAGTCGAGTGGGTATTTCAGGTTACTGAAGCTCTGTCCGGAAGTATCCGGTGGCATTTCTTTGGAAGGCAGCAGGATGGTGCGGGGTACGGGTACGCCCACTTTGGTAGAGAGGCAGTTGTTGAAAAATTTCTCGTCGGCACTCCACCAGAAAGGATTATTCAAAACAGCCGTGCCATTGAGGGCGGCGTTTTTCAGGTAGGCGCGGTAAAAAGGCACGTCCTGGCTGATCCGGTCAATCATCACTGCATAAGGGCTCGGTTCGCCCTGCATCAGCTCATCTACCACTGTGGGTTCGGCATGTACTCCTTTTACATTCTTGGAGTTGACGCGCGCTACGAATGCCTCCGGGAAAGAGCGCTCTTTGCCATGTAAAATTCCGATTTTCTTCATTGTTGATTTTATTGATTGGATAATTTGATTGAGCTGCCGTTTGGCAGGATAATCCTAAGGAACGGCGCCAAAATAAAGTTGCAATTTCAGGCTAAAGATTTTGGTCCCAGATTTTCTGTTTTTAGAGGCGAATAGCAGCGCTATTTAACGAAAAAAAGAGGAAATATGGGGGCAAAAGATTAGCATCAAATTGTAACTTTATTTTGGCGCCGTTCCTTAGCACGCTCTAAAGGGGTAAAACTACTCAAAAGGGTAATTGTACCCAATACATCCGGAAATTTAGGTCAATTAAAGTCTCAGAAATCAATAATTGGCGCCACAGGGGCTTCCGATTTCACACGGGCCACTACTTTTTGCAGGGTATCGAGCCGTACTTCCTGGCCTTCATAGGAGGCATAGAGCGTGACCATACAGGGACCGTGTTTTTTAAAAGTATGGCTCACTGCGCCGTTTACAAAGGTTTTGCGGGGGCTGCCGTCTCCAAAATCCAGTTGGTAGCTAGGCCCTGTGCTGGATTTGATCATATAAAATTTGAACGGTTTGCCTGCTTCCGGGTACTCGCTGGTGCGCAGCAGTTCGCCGGGAATACGTTGCAGCGGCGCGGCGGTTTGAGCGTCGGTGCTTTGCTGCTGACTTTCCGCCTGCACCATCGATTTTTCTTTGGGCGGGGCGGCATTTTTGCGGGCAAACTGGAGTACCAACAAGCCGACCAGCCCGACAACCGCCACACCAATCAGGAGCGCTGTTTCGCGCATGGCGCCTTTACCGGTTTTGGATTCTATTGACATGTTTTTTCACGCAAAAGTAAATCATAAAAATCCAATCAAGTACACCAACCAAATCCTTTCCATCATGGTTTACCTTTGTACGTATGTATATCTCCTGGAATGACAGCCTGAATTTTATCGTCAAAATAACGCCTCGGCGCGCCTGGAACTTTGCCAAGGTACTGGCCTCGTATCAACTGACCAAGTGGTTGCGCAGGCCGGTGCAGTGGGGGCTGCCGGTGACGGTGAGTATCGAACCCACCACTGCCTGCAACCTGCGCTGTCCCGAATGTCCGAGCGGCCTGCGGGCCTTCAGCCGGGAAACGGGGAACCTGAAAGAAGATTTTTTCCGCCGAACGGTAGATGAGCTGCACCGCGATCTTTTTTACCTGTATTTTTATTTTCAGGGGGAGCCTTATATCAATCCCAAATTCCTGGAGATGGTAAAATATGCGCACGACCGGCGCATTTTTACCATTACCAGTACCAACGGCCATTTTTTAAATGATGAAAATGCGCGGCGCACCGTCGAATCGGGCCTCGACCGGCTTATAATTTCCGTAGACGGTACCACACAAGACACCTACCAACAATATCGGGTGGAAGGAAAACTGGAAACCGTGCTGCAGGGCGCCCGCAATGTAGTGGCCTGGAAAAAGAAACTCGGCGCCCGTCATCCGCATATTGTTTTTCAATTCCTGGTGGTGCGGCCCAATGAGCACCAGATTCCCGATATTTATCGGCTGGCAAAAGAAATCGGCGTGGATGAGGTAAAACTAAAAACGGCACAAGTGTATGATTATCAACAAGGTAATCCGCTGATTCCCACCATCGACCGCTTTGCGCGTTACCGGCAACAACCCGATGGGCAGTGGTCCGTTAAAAATGCCCTGGCCAACCACTGCTGGAAATTATGGCATTCCTGCGTCATCACCTGGGATGGCCTGGTGGTTCCCTGTTGTTTTGATAAAGATGCACAACACCGCCTGGGCGACCTGAAAACGATGCCATTCACGGAGCTCTGGCACAGTCCGGCCTACAATGCCTTCCGGCGCAATATCCTCAAGGGACGGGACCAGATCGATATTTGTACCAATTGTACGGAGGGTTGCACGGTTTGGGCGTAAATGCCGTGTATGGTGTATGGTGTTTCGTGTTTGGTGTTTGGGACGCTTTGCCCAAACTACTCACAGTTGCCAAAGGCGAAGCGCTCCAAACACCATACACGAAACACCATACACCATACACGG
>JALHMA010000160.1 GCA_022844265.1 Saprospiraceae bacterium
CAAACTGTCAGCGCCGTGCCGTACACATGATAGGCAAAAGGATGGCCTTTTCCGGTCGATTTGTCGAAATGTATCTGCGGCGTGGCGTAGTGACCTTTGGCGCTCAGATTGACCCTTTGCATAAACGCCTGCTGGATCAGTTGATTCCAGTTCAGATCGGTGTCTTGCCCGTTCAGGTAAACATGGTTGTCGCGCAGCGCGACTTCGGCTTTTTCATTGGCGCCGAGCAGCGACCTCACCAGCGCATCGAGCCTGGCGCGAATCTGGCTGCATGCATCTGCCAGGGCTTTGCCATTCAGGTCGGCGGTAGCGCTGGCCGCAGAAGGCGAGGTATTGGCCACCCGGGTGGTGTTGGTCGTTTCCAGTTTGATGCGATCCCAGGAGACGCCCAGACATGCTGTGGCCACCTGTATCATTTTCATGTTGACGCCCTGGCCCATTTCGACCGCGCCGGTACTCACGCCCACGCTGCCGTCGGAATAAACGTGTACCAGCGCCCGGGCGTGGTTCATCATGGTATTGGTGAAAGAAATACCGAAACAGATCGGCATCCAGGCCGCGCCTTTTTTCTGCCAGGCATGGGTGGCATTGAATGCTTCCACATCGGCCATTACAGCGGCAAACGGTTGTTTTTGCTCTAGCGTATTCCAGGAGTTTCTGGCTTCCGCGCCTGCTGCTATTTGTCCGTAATGAAACTCGTAACCATCGTCCAGCAGGTTTTTTTGTTGGATTACCGCTGCGTGAACGCCCAGTTTTTTGGCGGCGCAATCGATAGCCGCTTCGATTACAAACTTGCCCTGTGGGCCGCCGAAACCGCGAAACGCCGTATTGGGCGGCAGGTTGGTTTTGCAGGAATGGGCAGTGACCTGTACGTGCGGAATGGCATAACTGTTGGCCGCGTGAAAAAGCGTGCGCTCCAGGATGGCCGGAGAAAGATCTGCTGCCGCGCCGCCGTTCTGGTAAAAAGTCGCTTCGTAGGCAATGATCCGGTAATCTGCATCCAGGCCTATTTTAAAATCGCTGCTGTACGGATTGCGTTTGCCGGTCATGCGCATGTCTTCCATGCGATGCGGAATACATTTGGCAGGTCTTTTCAGGGTATGCGCCACCAGGGCTACAAACGCACCCCAGGTGGAAGCCTGATCTTCCTTACCGCCGAAGCCGCCGCCGAGGCGGGTGACATCCACTTCCACCTGGTTCATACCCACCCCCAACACCCGCGCCACGGTGCGCTGCACCGCCGTGGGGCCTTGCGTGGAGGAAAAAATCCGGACGCTGTTGTGTTCGGTCGGAATGGCGTAAGCGCCCTGCGTTTCGAGGTATAAATGCTCCTGCCCGCCTGTTTCGGTTTTTCCTTCAACAATGTGGGCGCAGCGGGAAAAGGCTTCAGCGGTATTTCCTTTGGAAAAAGTACGGGAGGGACTGAGCAATTTCCCCTGCCGGAATGCCTCGCGGGGATCCGTAATGACGGGCAAAGGTTCTATTTCCAGGATAATTTTTTCCATAGCCGCCGCTGCCTGGTCTTCCGTTTCGGCGGCGATGAGCGCAATGGGTTGTCCCTGAAAATGCACTTCATGGTCAGCCAGCAAAGGCTCGTCCGGGATAATGCCGCCTACCTGGTTTTCGCCGGGAATATCGCTGTATGTGAATATTTTGACGACGCCTTCCATCTGTTCCGCTGCCCGGACATCGAGGCGTGTGATGACGCCATGCGCCACGCGGGCATCCAGGACTTTCACCCACAAAGCGCCTTCCATGACGGGAATATCATCCACGTACACCGATTTTCCGGTGACATGGGCGGCGGCGTCTGTATTGGCCGGCGGGGGATTGGTTGGCGAAGTATTGATATTTTTGGATGTCATTGGATACATATTTTAGTCAAGCCAGGGGTTAAAAAGGCCCAGCGGGCCTATATCTTTGTAGCAATGCCAAAGGGTATTTCATCCGGCCCAGCGGGCCGGTATTTATTCGATAAAGATACCGGCCCGCTGGGCCGGGCACCCAATTTATACTGCCATATCTACAAAGATTTAGGCCCGCTGGGCCTTTTCGCTACAACCATCGGCTTTAAGATTGGTCGTTTGACTCAATCAAATGTGCCAGAAACAACTTGCTCAGCAACAATCTTTTATATGCTTCCGAACCCCGCGCATCCGAAATCGGCGCAATGTCGGACTGCAAACCATATTCCACTTCCTCCCAGAGTTCGTGCGTCGGTTTTTTACCTTTCAGAAAAGTAGCGGTTTGTTCCAGGTATTTGGGGAAAGGCCAGACGCCGCCGGCAGCCAGGTGTATATCGGCAATGGTTCCATCCGGAGCCAATATCATCTGACAGGCCGTGTTGACGCTGGCAATATCGAGGTGGGTGCGTTTGCAGACTTTTTCAAAATTGAAAAAAGCGCCCGGCGGAGGCGGCGTAAAAGAGATACGTTCGATGATTTCTCCGGGTTGTAAATCCGTTTTTTTATACGCTTTGAAAAACGTTTTCAGGGGGACTTGCCGCCTGTTATCCCGGGCGTCTGTCAGGGTCAGCGTACTGTCCAATGCCAAAAAGAAAATGCTCATATCGCCGATGGGCGAGGCATTCACGAGGTTACCCGCCATGGTAGCCATGTTTCGGATGGGCGTGGACGAGAGCAATTTTACTATTTTATCCAGTTGGGGAAATACAGCCCGAACCTGTTCATTTTCAGCAAATTGCGTTAAGGTAACCGAAGCGCCGATATGCAATTGGCCGTGTTCGCTTACAATGGTATTCAGTGCTTCGCTATCAAACAAGGGATGCAGCGCTGCATGTTTGAGGGTTTCGGGTTTTTGCACCATCAGGTCCGTGCCGCCGCCGATGGCGTACCCCTCGGTTACTGTGGGCTTTTCCGGCGAAGCGGACATCTCTTTTTTCAATGTCAAAAGACGCTCCTCAATTGTTGAAAAGTAGGCCGGAACAAAACCCTTTTCGATCAGCAGGTTCAGATGGTTCGGCTTTTCAAGGTTTTGCAATTGATCCGAAATGATCCTGGCCGCCCGTTCGATGGATTTATAACCCGTGCAGCGGCAGATATTGCCGTCAATGGAAGCGATGGCCTTTTCGTACGGATGTTTCCCGTTTTCGAGCGCAAAACCCGTCAGCGACATCACAAATCCGATAGTACAAAAACCGCATTGAGTGCCGTTGGTATCCACCATGGCCTGTTGCACGGGCGTGAGTTGTTCGGCATTGATGCCTTCTACGGTCACGATGTGTTTGCCCCGGGCATTGCGCAAGGGCATCAGGCAGGACGTCATGGAGCGATAGACCAGGCGGTCGTTTTCCATATCCCCCACCAGTACCGTGCAGGCGCCGCAGTCTCCTTCCCGGCAGCCGATTTTGGTGCCGCTGAGCCGTTTGTGGTAGCGAACGAAGTCCAGCAAGGTGCTGCCTTCGGGCAGTCCGGTTTGGATCGTATGTTGGTTAAGTATAAATTGAATCACTCCCGATTTTATTTGTGGTGCAGGCTATGACACATTTCCCATGCAAAATGTACGGGCAAAGTACAGCGATTAACATGATTCATGTTACTTTGGCAACACATTTCATCTTTGCTTACCCATTCTATACATTCCTTCAACATGAATAAATCAATCACTTTTTGTCTGGCAGCATTTTTTTGCCTCTGCCAGCTCTCCGCGCAAGTGCCCGATGCACTCGGCGTTCAATTGTACAGTTTCAGAAACGAAATGAAGGCGGACCTGCGGGGTACGCTGAAAAAAGTAAAGGACATGGGCTTTCGCACCGTGGAAACCGGCCTGTTTACCGGAATGACCGCCGCTGAATCCAAAAAACTGCTCGATGAATTCGGCCTGAAAGCCGTAAGCATGGGCGCCTCTTTTGATCTTTTGGCAGACCCTGCAAAACTGGAAACGGTCATTCAAAATGCTAAAACCCTTGGCTCCGAATTCGTGATGTGCGCCTGGATTCCGCACAACGGCGATGAATTTACTATTGAAGACATCAAAAAAGCCGTCCAGGTATTTAACACCTCCGGCAAAGCCCTGAGAAAGCAGGGTTTGAAATTGCTGTACCACCCGCACGGTTTTGAATTCCGACCCTATCAGGACGGACAGTTGCTGTTCGATTACCTGGTTAAAAACACCAAATCAAAGTACGTTAATTTTGAAATGGACATTTATTGGGTCAAAAATCCCGGGCAGGATCCGGCCGCCTGGCTGCGCAAATACCCCAAACGCTGGAAAGCCATGCACATGAAAGATCAACTCAAAGGCACACCCGGCAACCCCAACGGCAGAACCGACGTAGAATGGAACGTTGTGGTCGGCACCGGCAACCAGGACATTCCCGCCGTGATGCAGGCAGCCAGGGAAATCGGTATCAAGTATTATTTTATCGAGGATGAATCTTCCAGGTCGGTGGAGCAGGTGCCGGTGAGCGTTAAGTACTTAACACCCTTGATTAAGAAGTGAGAGGGTGAGAGGGTGAGAGAGTGAGAGGGTGAGAGGCGTCCCGTTTGGCGGCTCTTGTGGTTTGGGCATTGGTGTTTCAGGCCTGTAATTGTGAGGCCAGTACCCGATCCGGAATGCCAGCCCCAGCGGGGCGGTCATATTTGTAGCCGTAACGCAACCCAAAAAAGATAAGCCCCAGCGGGGCGATAATATTAACACAAACATTACCGCCCCGCTGGGGCTGGCATTCCAGAAAGGGTAACGGCCTTACAATTCCTGGCCTGAAACACCCAGACTCAAAATCCAACCCAATGCCAAGGGGGACGCCTCTCACTCTCTCACTTCTTTCACCCTCTCACCTCTAAAAAACCGCCCTGACCTGCGCCCTTCCCACATGCACCACCCGGTTGTCGCCTGTTTTGCGGCCTTCGTAGTTCAGGCTCATTTGCACCGTTTTGGAGAGTTGGCGGTCGAGGTTCAGGCTCCAGAGGTAGTTTTTGCCGTCCTGCAGGCCTTCCAGCATGGTGAATGCGACGGAGGTATTGGCCTGGCCGGTGTATTTTATGTCGGCCAGGGTGAATTTGGCGCGCAGTGAAGTAGCGGCGCGAAAACCCTGTACATTCTGTTTGAATTGCGGGTTCCAGGTCAGTTCCGTATTCCAGTTGATTTGAGCGGCTTTTTCCATTTCGCCGATGGCGTTTTGGCTGTCTTTCCATTTTATATTACTGGCAATACGGAAGGTTCGGTTGGGCAGCCAGGTCAGTTTAGGGCCTGCCTCCCAGGTGTTGATGTCAAAATCCCTGTTGTCGAACGCCTGGTTATCCGTACTTTTTTCTGCCCGGATGAGGTCGGCTTCGGCGCTCCAGCGCTGCGAGAGATTGACCCGCCCGTGCAGCGTCCAGTCGCGGGCGCGGCGCTGTTCAAATCCCGTGGTCAGCGCCACCTGGCTCCGGTTGTCGCCCTGTGCGAGGCTGGCGTCCCAGGCAGGATTGGCGCGGTTGACGAACAGGATATTGCGCAGCGTTGCCGCCACCGTCACCAGAGCCGTGTCGGCAATATTGAACTGAAAAGGGTTCCAGGGCGAAATATCTTCGGCGCCTGCAAAGGTGCGGCGGTTGATTTGCAGGGTACTTTGGGTGGAAAAACGGCTTAAAGTTCGCCGCCAGCCTTTGGGCGCAGTTCCCCACACCATGCGCGGGTCGAGCCGCAGGTTCTGGTTGAGCAGCACATTATTGGTGCGGATATAATCGGGTGTACTCACTGCCACGCGGATATAACTCGCCTGATCCTGAAAAATGGCGATTTCCATTTCATCTACCTGTAAAATACTGTCGCGGTTGCGATCCACCCAGGTGTACTGCCCTTCGCCGGGATTGACGGAGAGGTAGTTGAATTCCAGTTTCGGACTTTGACCGGAACCCAGTTCGTAACCGGTGGAGAAATTCAGCGCGTTGCGCCAGGCAGCGAGGGAGTAGTCCACCCGGCCGAGGTAGGTTTTCAGCGGTTTTTCGGTCGTCAGTTCGGGCGCCAGTACACGCAGGGTTCGATAGGTAAAATTCCAGTTGATCTGTTGATTGGCTGCCATTTTCAGGCCGCTTTTTTGCCATTTCCCGTTCAGGTTCAGTTCGTTGGCTTCCGTATTCTGTTTAAAAAAACTACCGTTGGGCGCGAAGTCGTTGCGGCGGGAAACAAACCCGCCCAACTGCCATTTATTATCCTGGTTATCAGGCGTTTGGAAGTACAATCGCAGCAAGTCGTACCAGAAACTGGCGCGGTTCAGGCTATCGGCGTCCGTGGCGTTGCGTTCGTTTTTTTCTCTTTCAAAATAAACGCCCGTTTTCACGAAGGCTTGGCGCAGCGTACTGTCCTTTCTAAAAAAGGTTTTGGAAAAATCAATTTTCGGTCTGGCGAAACGGGTGCTTTCCACCTGTCCGTCGGTCTGTAAAAAATTGAGTTCGCCCAATAGTTCGTATCCGCGCTGCTGCACCCGCAGCTGTCCGAAATGGCGATACCCTTCGTACACGCCCTGCCGCCGGAAAGAGCCGAATTCGTACCGCGATTCACCCCAGTCTTTCTTTTTCATGGAAATACCGCCCCGCGCGATCTGTTCAGCCACGGTGTCGAGGCTGCCGCTGCTGTTCCAGTCGCGGATAAATTCTGCGGGACGGTAGGGATTTAATGGCAAAAAAGTGCGGGCCGTGTATTCATAATTGGCATAAACGCCCGCCTGCCAGCCTTTTTCTTCCTTGCCGAGTGGTATTTTTTGCCGAAAACCCAGAAACCCGGCGCCACCCAGGTTGTCGGCATTGCCCAGCGGTGAATAGCGGTTCAGGTCGCGGTTGCTCAGGGCCAGTTCCGCCTGTACATTGCCTCCTTTCGACACCTGAAAATCGCCGCCCAGCGTATAGAGTTGCCGCGATTCGGGAGCGATCAGGCGTACCACGGGTTCAAAATTGCCGGTCGGCTGACAAGTGACAGGATCGGGCGCTACCCAGCGGTACACGCGACCGTTGGCGGCCGTGAGGGCCAGCACATAGTTGCCCTGGCCTTGTAGCACCTCCGTAAAACGCGCCGTGTACCGCGCCGAATCGGGTCGGGTGCTGTACTCCAATATTTGTATCGGAACGCCGCAAACCAGCGAATCAATAATGCGGTATTGCACCCGGGCCGGATCAAAAATATCCAGCGTATCGACGCCGGAGGCAAAAGCCATGCGCAGGTTGTCGCCGATTTCGGCCAGGCTGCGGCGTTCGGTCGTGGAGAGGTCCTGAGCGCCGCCGTTGTTGCGGCTGTCCTGTTCTGCGTAATAATTCAGGTAAATTCGGCTGCGCGGGGCGCTCCAGGCGAGGTTGGCTGCCACCGTGGAGCGCAGGTAAGTTTGCACCGCGTATTCAAACTCCACGATGACGCGGCTGTCTTTCGTAATTAGTTTGCGGGAAGTAAATGTGAGTTCGCCCAGGTTGTAGTCCATCACGTAGTCGTCGCTGAGTCCGCGGCGCAGCAGTTGTCCGTCGATAAAGACCTTTTCCGTTCCTGCCAATACAATAATAAACCGCTCACCTTCAGCGCCTTGCAAGCGATAAGGCCCCTGGTTCCCCTCCTGCCCCTGTATGATTTGCCGGGCAAATTTTCCACGCGAAACTGCGGCGGCCACCCGTACGGCAAGCGTGTCGGCAGTGTTTTTAGCGCCGAATCCCCAGTCGCCCATTTGCCGGTGTTCGACCATAGCACCCTGCAGGCGTTTAAAGTAATTGGAGAAATAACCGGCGGGCCGGGTAAGGTCGTAGTCGCCGGCTGTCAGCGCTGTATTTTTTCGTTTTAACTGGATAAAAATCCGGTCGAATTCCTGGAGTTGCCGGGTGGTGCCGTCGGGTTGCAGGGGCACGGAATTATCGGAAAGCGATGCCTGGAGTTCGAGGTCATTGCCCAATTTGCCCGCCAACTGGAGGTTCAGGCTGGAATTGAACACGAGGTTCTGGTTATTGCCGAACGACAACCCGCGCGTATAGGCGCCGGAGGAAAGCAGCCCGTTGGTTTCCCAGGGTTTGGTGGCGGGTTCATAAGGAGAGTAATCGAATTCAATGGCATCCGTGCGGGCATTGCGGCGAATGGCAAGGGTGTCGAGGCGGCGCAAGGGCGCTGCAAAATCGTAGGGCAGCACCCGGTAGACCACTTTGATCTCCCTACAATCGGGGCAAATTGCTCTTAATCGGGCCGTATCCGTGTGGAGTTGGTTGTTTTTCAGGGAAAAAAGGCCGGAATCCAGATAGGAATCAGGAATGAGGGATGGGGGATGAGGGATGAGGGTAACGGACAGCAGCGGCGGCATTACGGTCAGTGAATCGAGCGGCTGCACGGGCAGGCGCGCATCGAGGATTCTGCTGCGCAGGTTAGAAAAGTTGTAAGGTGTTTGGCTCAACAGCGATCCGCTCAGGCACAACAATAACAGGGCGAGGGGGATTCGCCTGAAATGGGAGCCTGGGAGAAGCGTTGTGTCATTCAAAATATGCTGGGAAGAGAAACAAGTTATGAGTTATGAGGGATGAGTTATGAGTTATTCGAGTTTCAGGCTGGAATGGGAAAGAATGCAAACCTTATTTCCCATTCCAGCCTGAAACTCCAATAACTCATAACTCATAACTCATAACTCATAACTCGCTTTGGTGTTTTTCGGAGCGTTTCAGTTGCCTGAACCATTCAGCCCTTTTTGCCGGTATCTCGAACGGGCGGCAGTAAATCGAACAAAGGGTGAACCTTCAGGGAATCGATGGGCGGAATGGGCGGCGGCTGAAGCGGACGAAAGGGTCGCAACCTGCCAAGGGAGTCGTTCATAGCGCTGGTCGCTTCTGTGAGCAACAAAGAATCGACGATTTGTTCCGCTTCCCGCAGCAAAATTTCGCTGCACTCGACAGATTTTTTTTGACGAAAATCCAGGAGACGTTCTGCCACTTTCTGCCGGATAATCTCCGATTTATCGTCGCCGCAGCCCAGCCATACACTCAGTAAAAGGCAGCCCAGCAGCATTCTTGAGGCAATACAAATTATTGATTTTGAACCGCTTACTTTCATAGTTATCAACAGGTGAAAAATCTTGTCGGCACAAATTTACACCGACGCTTTGGTTATCGCTGAAAACATTACAACCTGACACAGGAATCGGGTGTAAAGCAGTTATTAAAAAAACTTAAAAATTTTAATAAGTTCTTGTTTGCAAATTTGAAGAGCGGCGTATATTTGCATCATCAATTTCAACATTGAGTGTTACAACAGCAAATTCTCACCTTCGTGGTGTTTTTTTAAGATTGTTTTCATTTGGTTTTTTGGGGTTATACAGGGTGCTCAGAGTAATCTGGTGCGCCCTGTTCTTTTTTTGTTGAGGTTGTTGAGGGTTGAGATTGTTGAGGGTGACAACTCAAGCCATAAGTTACCACCCTCAACAATCTCAACCCTCAACAACCTCAACAATCATCCCTCATTCCTCATTCCTCATCCCTGAATTATGCTTCGTCGCCCACGCCGCAACCGCCAGTCCGCCGCCATTCGTGGAATGGCTACCGAAACCCACCTGAGTGCCCAGCACCTGATTTTCCCTTTGTTTGTGCTGGAGGGTACGCATGTGCGCAGCGAAATCAAGTCGCTGCCTGGTATTTTTCGCTTCTCTCCGGATGAATTGCTTCGCGAAATCGAGGCATGTATGCAACTGGGCATCACCAATTTTGTCGTATTTCCGGCAGTGGCCGATCATTTGAAAGACCAGGTGGCGACGTATAGTTATGCTGCCGATAATTTTTACCTGCAAACGGCGCGCGAGATTAAAAAACGTTTTCCGGAGTGCTGCCTGATCAGCGATGTGGCGATGGATCCGTACAGCAGCGACGGGCACGATGGACTGGTGGAAAATGGCGAAATCGTAAACGACAAAACCCTGCCCATCCTGGCTAAAATGTCGGTCGCACAAGCCGAAGCCGGTTTCGATATGCTCGGCCCTTCCGATATGATGGATGGCCGCGTGGGTGTTATACGCCGCGCACTCGACGAAGCGGGTTTCAGCAAAACGGGCATTCTGGCCTATACGGCCAAATACGCCAGCGCTTTCTACGGCCCTTTCCGCGACGCACTCGATTCGGCGCCCAAAAGCGGCGACAAAAAAAGTTACCAGATGAATCCCGCCAACCGGCGCGAAGCGCTCATCGAAGCCGAATTAGACACTGCCGAAGGCGCCGATATGCTGATGGTCAAACCGGCGCTGCATTACTTAGATGTAATTCAAGTGCTGAAACAGGAACAGCAACTGCCCATCGCCGCCTATCACGTGAGTGGAGAATGCGCTATGTTGCTGGCCGCCTGCCAGAATGGCTGGCTGGATTTTGAACGGGCGATGCCGGAAACCCTGCTGAGCATTCGCCGGGCCGGGGCCGATGTGATTCTGACGTATTTTGCTAAAGCGTTTGCGCAGCGGTATCCCGGAGGCATCTGATGACCAGTTTTTCGAAGTTTTCAGGGTAAACTGTTTCAGGGTAAAAATTTGCAGCTTTACAATTATTACAAACCATACTACTGGTAAGCATTGTTTTGACTGTCGAACCAGACTTCGACCTGATCTGCTTTAGGGCGCTTCAAAGCCTGTCGCCTGAAATAATTTTGAGCATCAGGTGACAATTTCGGCAGGGTTGAAAGAATATTCGCAATATCTCAAAAAAAAATAAAAAAAGTTTGATAGTATGATATGTTCACATATATTTGCTCGGATTTTATTCGACAAACCACCATTTTAGTCAATTAATCAACAAAATTTTAGACCTGAATGGTTTGCCAAAAGACTATATCTCATATCGAATATCTTTTATTAACTACTTCTTCTCTTTTTTTAACTACAAACAATAATTTTTTATGGCGCAACAGAAGCCTACAAAGCGTCTCACGCTAGACGTATTTCAGGAAAAAGCAATCTCCAACGACACTAATTTAGATCAAACAGGCGCAGTGGCAATTACCACTACCTCAAGCCTGTGTCCGAGTATCGTTACCATCATTCGTTCAGGCGTTAGTCCCGATTCTTGCAGCTCCAATGATTGTCATCCAGCTTGATAGCCTGGCTCTATCAACAGGTATCCTGGCTTACACATCTTGAATTTGAGTTTTCAACATTTTTCACCTTTAACATTTTAAATTTATGCAAATGCAACAAGAATCAGGCAGAAAACGCCTGTCCCTGGATGTATTCCAGGAAAAAGCAGTCGGTACGAATGAAGTAGATCAACAGGGTGGCGCATCGACCTTGATATGTAGCATCATTGTAGTGTCGATCATTTTTACGATCTCCAGCGATAGTTCTCGCTGCTGCCAGTCAAGTGACTGCCACCCATCGTAGGCATTTATTTCCTTATGGTTTGAGGAAATTATTCCTAATCGCTTATTAACCTTTTTTTCACATTCAAACTTTTCTTTTATGCAAATGCAACAAGAATCCGGAAGAAAACGTCTCTCCCTGGATGTATTCCAGGAAAAAGCAGTCGGTACAAATGAAGTAGATCAAACTGGCGGGGTTGCTGCATCGACTTGGGTATGCAGTATCATTACATCAATTATCATTCTTACGATCTCCAGCGACAGTTCTCGCTGCTGCCAGTCAAGTGACTGCCACGCATCGTAAGTATTTAACTCCTTATGATTTGAGGAGATTATTCCTAATCGCTTATTAACCTTTTTTTTAACATTCAAACTTTTCTTTTATGCAAATGCAACAAGAATCAGGCAGAAAACGCCTGTCCCTGGATGTATTCCAGGAAAAAGCAGTCGGTACAAATGAAGTAGATCAAACTGGTGGTGCTGTATCCACGCTCCCATGTTCTATCATTTTGTCGATCATCATTCTGACGATCTCCAGCGATAGTTCACGCTGCTGTCAGTCTCATGACTGCCATCCATCCTAGTAGTTTTTATTGGGTAGTGCAATGATGTAATTGCAACTGGTGTATCTGAAAAATACTTTGACAAAAGTAAACACGATGCTTCCCGGGGAGAGTGTACTTTAATAAGTGCAATGGATTTCTATTGCATGAAAGGTACAATCAGCCCATGAAGAAGTGTGTCCATTTAGATAAGAATTTTTCGGGTACACCTTTAGTACCGATGAAATAACAAGTTCACGATTTGATGCCATTCTTTTGTCGCTATCCATCCCATCTTTTTCGTTAAATAGCGCTGCTATTCGCCTCAAAAGATAGTTGGCTACCACCAAAATAATTGGCCTGAAATCGTGAACTTGTTATTTCATCGGTACATAGCATTTCCCCAATAAATTGTTTTAAACCTTTTTTACAACAATCAATCTCTTTCACTTATGCAAGTTCAACAAGAATCAGGCAGAAAACGCCTCACTCTGGATGTATTCCAGGAAAAAGCAGTTGGTACAAATGATATAGATCAACAGGGTGGCGCATCGACCTTGATTTGTAGTATCATTGTAGTGACCATCGTCATTTTACCATCCAGCGACACTTCCCGTTGCTGCCAGTCAAGTGATTGTCATCCTTCGTAA
>JALHMA010000161.1:0-5779 GCA_022844265.1 Saprospiraceae bacterium
TCCTGGAACGAAGCGCTGCGCCCGGAATACAACGCCGCCGGCACGTTTTCCAATGACGCCAAAGCCGCCGAAGAATGGCGCAAAATCGGCTTCAGCGCCCTGCTCACCCACAATGCCGATGGCATTTCCCGCGGAACCGGCGCCCTGGTTGCGCTCGGCGAAGACCGCGAACACGAAATGATCCTGCTGGAAAAAGCAGGCCATTTCCTGTCTTTCCGCAAAGGCAGCAGCCCGCAGAATTACCCGGCCTCGCTCATGGGCTGCATAGCGCTCATCCGCCAGACCTTTCTCGACGGACAGTGGTACAAACTCGAAGGTTTTAAAGAGGAAAAAAACCTCTCGCTCGAAGCCTGGAATGCCCTGCTCGATTTGCCGCAGATATTTGAATCCACGGAAAAATTAGACGTACTCCGCATCGCCCGCATCGGGCAGGAATTCGGTGTGAAATACATCGTCAAATCGGCCGGCGACGACTACCAGCGCCTGGCGGAGATCGTCGCCACGGGTCAGTCGCTCATCGTGCCGGTTAATTTCCCGGAAGGTTTCGACCTGCGCGACCCCTACGACGCGCTCAACACGCCCCTGAAAGACCTGAAACACTGGGAATTTGCACCCGCCAACCCGGCGCGGCTCCAAGGCGCGGGCGTGAACTTTGCGCTCACAACCAATGGCCTGAAAGAAAAAAACAAGTTCTGGGAAAACCTCCGAAAAGCCGTTGAATACGGTCTGAGCGAAGAAACAGCCCTTAAAGCGCTGACCTACAACCCGGCCAATTTCATCCGCAGTTACAACCAGATCGGTAGCCTCGAAGCGGGCAAAATCGCTAACTTTATCATTACCAACGACAAACTTTTTAAAGCGGAAGGTAAAATTTACCAGAACTGGGTAAAAGGAAACTTGTTTGAAATCACGCCCGACAAGACGCTGCCGTCCACGGCGATGGGGGTGTACCAACTCCAGGTCGGCGCTGCGGCTTATACCATGACCATAAAAGGCAAAGCAGAAGCACCGGAAACACAAATCATGCGCGCCGACAGCTCCAAAACTAAAGCGACGTTGACGTACAACAACACTGGCGCAGTACTGCTTACGTTTCAGCCTGATTCATCCAAAAAAGACCTGGTATCGCTGTCTGGGCTGATGGGTACGAAAGAGTGGGTCGGCCAGGGCACTTTGCCGGATGGCAGTTGGGTGAGTTGGAAAGCGACTTACCTCAAGGCCGCCGACGGCGATAAACCGACCAAACAGCCGCCTGTGGTGAAAATCGAAACCGGCGACCTGATTTATCCATTTACGGCATTCGGCTGGAAGGAAAAACCTGTGCAACAAACCGTGCTGATTCAAAACGCCACGGTGTGGACCAGTGAAAAAGAAGGGGTTTTGCAAAATACCGACGTGCTGATTTCCAACGGAAAAATCAGCAAAATCGGCAAAAAACTGCCTGTACAGGACAATGCCGTGGTGGTGAACGGCGCCGGAAAACACGTCACCGCCGGCATCATCGACGAGCATTCGCACATTGCCGCCACGCGCAGCATCAACGAAGGTTCGCAGGAAAGCAGCGCCGAAGTGCGCATCGCCGATGTCATCGATTCGGAGGACACCGACATTTACCGCCAATTGGCCGGGGGCGTCACCAGCAGCCATATCCTGCACGGCTCGGCCAATCCCATCGGCGGCCAGACGCAATTACTCAAACTGCGCTGGGGTTATGCGCCGGAGGACATGAAATTTCAGAACTGGCCCGGATTTATCAAATTTGCCCTCGGCGAAAATGTGAAACAGAGCAGCAGCAGCAACAGCACCCGTTTCCCGCAGACGCGTATGGGCGTGGAGCAGGTGTATGTCGACTATTTCACCCGCGCACAGGAATACGGCAAACTGAAAAAATCGGGCAAACCCTACCGCAAAGACCTGGATCTGGAGGCTTTGCTGGAAATCCTGGAAAACAAACGTTTCATCACCTGCCACTCTTACGTGCAATCCGAAATCACGATGATGATCCGGGTGGCGGAGCAATTCGGCTTCAAACTCAACACCTTCACACACATCCTGGAAGGTTTTAAAGTAGCCGATAAAATGGCCAAACACGGCGCAGGCGCTTCTACTTTCAGCGACTGGTGGGCCTACAAATACGAAGTGTACGAGGCTATCCCGCAAAATGCAAAAATGATGGCCGACCAGGGCGTTGTTGTGGCCATCAACTCCGACGACGCCGAAATGGCCCGCCGCCTGAACCAGGAAGCCGCCAAATCGGTCATGTACGCCGGTATGAAAGAGGAAGAAGCCTGGAACATGGTGACCATCAATCCGGCCAAACTCCTGCGCGTCGACAAACAAACGGGCAGCCTCAAAACCGGCAAGGACGCCGATGTGGTGCTCTGGAACGAAAACCCGCTATCGGTCTATGCCAAAGCCGAAAAAACCTGGGTAGATGGCATTTTATTCTTCGACCGGCAGGAAGATGCAAAAATGCAGGACTGGGTGCGCATGGAACGCGCCCGGCTGATCCAGAAAATTCAGGCAGCCAAAAAAGGCGGCGAAGGCGGCGAACGGCCGAGTGCAGCCAAGCAGCATTATCACTGTGATAGTGAGGAAGACGAAGGGTAATTGAATCTCTAACAACCGTAGAGTAATTTTACCACATAGACACATAGGTTTCCCACATAGAACACATAGTTTTAGAGTACTCTACGCTATGTGTTCTATGTGGGAAACCTATGTGTCTATGTGGTAAAATAACAAATAACTACTTACATTTCTTTAAACACAACATTATCAATCAACCGCACCTCCCCCGCAAAAGCCGCCGTACAAGCCACGATAAAATCGCTGTCATCCCAATGTTCCACGGGCAGGAGTGAAATCCCGTCTACGATATCAACATACTCCGGGCGCAATCCGGCCTGGCGGAGCCGTTCCATGGCTTCCGTCTGAATGGCCGAAGCGGGCCGCCGCTGCATTTCCGTCCCGGCCCAGGTAAGGGTTTGGTAAATCACCGGCGCAACGGCCCGCATATCGGGACTGAGGCGCGTGTTTCGGCTCGACATGGCCAGTCCGTCCGGTTCGCGCACCGTGGGGCACATCACCAGGTCGATGGGCATCTGCAACTGGCGGATCATATCGCGTACGATGGTCAGTTGCTGAAAATCCTTCTGTCCCATGTACAGGCTTTGCGGACGAACGATGTCGAGGAGCCGGTGCACCACCGTGGCCATACCTATGAAGTGGCCGGGGCGAAAAACGCCTTCCATCACTTCATCCAGTTGCCGGAAATCCAGGTCGATGGTCACCTTTTCGCCCTCCGGATACACTTCCTCTACAGACGGCATAAAGATGGCGTTGCAGCCGGTATCATGGAGCAGGGCGATGTCTTTTTCCGGCGTGCGGGGGTATTTTTCCAGGTCCTTCGGATCGTTGAACTGCGTCGGATTGACAAAAATACTGGCGACACTGCGGTGTCCGTCGCGGCGCGACAGGCGAACGAGTTCCATGTGACCATCGTGTAAAGCGCCCATGGTAGGCGCGAAACCTATGCTGCGGCCTGCCGCGTGTTCTGCCGCTATCCAGGATTGGAGATCGGCCACTTTTTTAAAAATAAGCATCGTAGATTCTTAGTTGGCTTGCGCTGGCAAATGTATGCGGCTAAGTTGGGCGCAAGGCATATCGAATCAGAATTTCTTTTGAATATTGCATCTGAAAATAATTTTGCGGAAAATCATGATTTAATACGCACATTTTCAAAAAGTTACAAACCTGTACCCTATTGCGTTCCATGCGTCAGAAAAACACTCCCAAGGCAAAATCTGCTGCTGCGCCGGTGGAAAAAGACCCGCTCGCTCCTTACCGCCTCCTGTTGTGGCTGGTATTCGGCGTCAATTCCCTGGTCTTGTGGTGGTCGTGTATCGACCGTTATTTGTCCCCGCGTTTTTTGTTTTTATCCCTGAGTCTGCTGGTCGGGCTGCTGCTCCTGCGGCGCGATTTGCGCGAACGGGCCGACTGGCGGCTGCACGGATTCGACCTGCTTATGCTGGGCTGGTATGCCATGAATGTGGCTTCTGTTTTCTGGGCCTTCAGTTGGTCGGAAGCGGTTTTTTACAGCCAGAAAGTTTTGCTGCTGTTCTCGGTGTACTGGTTTGTGCGGCAGATGTTGTTGCGCAGTGAAAGCACCGTGCGGCAGGTGTTGCGACAAGCCACTTCCCTGCTGACCTGGGTTGTGTGCGGCATTCTGCTGGTTCAGTTGGCCGTTGCTTACGGGCGGCACGGACTGGAAAATGAAGCGCTGTACGATTACGCGTCCGCCGTGTATGGCAATAAAAGCCTGGCCGCCGATTTTTTGTTTTTCCTGCTCGTTTTCAATGTGTTGTTTCAAAAAGAATTTCCCCGGAAAATGCTCTTTTACAGCTCCGTCGGGCTGCTGACAGTCCTCATTGTGGTACTCCAAACACGCACGGTGTATGGAGCGCTGGCAGCGGGCATACTGATTTATTTCCCTGCGCGGGCATGGCTGGAACCCGGTTTTCGGCCTGTTTTTTTCAAAAAAATACTGCCTGCGGGCGTACTGACCGGCTTGCTGCTGCTGGCCCTGATTGCGCTGAAAGGCCGGGGAAATACGCTGGTCGAGCGGCTGAATCCCGCCACCTACCTGGAAAGTGTTTCGGCCAATGAGCGCAGGTTTGTGTGGTACAAAACGGATGTGCTCAACCGCGATCACTACTGGTGGGGTGTAGGCAATGGCAGCTGGAAATTCTGGTTTCCCTCTAAAAACATCGAGGGCGGATACCGCTTGCAGGAACAAAATATCATTTTTACCCGGGCGCACAACGACTACCTGGAAATCCGCTCCGAAATGGGCATGGTTGGGGTGGTGTTGTTTTGCGCCATTTTTGCAACAGCCTTCCTCGCTGCTATCTGGGCGCTCCGCAAACTACCCGGGGAAAGGCAGCGCCACGATGTGCTCGTGCTGTCGATCGGCCTGCTGGGATATGGTATCATTCAATATTTCGATTTCCCCCGCGAACGCATTGAAATGCAGGTGATACTGGCTATTTTACTGGCTTACCTGGCTTTTCATGCAGGCGCGCTTTGGGCTAAATTGCCCGGCATTCCGATCCGGCAAACAGCAGGAACTTTTATGGGTGTACTCGCTTTGGGCCTGCTGTTCAATGTGGTAGTCGGCTGGTATCGCGTGACGGGAGAAATACATACGCTGCGGGCGATGGAAGCGCAAAGCCGGGCCGATCACCGCGCAACGATCCGGGAAGCAACAGCCGCCCGCAACCTGTTTAATGAATACAATGATGTGGCTATGCCGTTGCAATGGCATGAAGGCATTGCATGGTATTACCTCGACCAGATGGACCCCTGCGTGGCTGCCTTTGAGGCGGCCTATCAACTCAATCCATGGAGTTTCCAGATCATGCACAACTACGCTTCGGCGCTGCTCAAACGCGGCGATACCGACAAGGCCATTACCCTGCTCGAACGCGCGGTGGACATCAATCCCCGTTATGACGAAGGCAAACTCAACCTGTCGTATGCCTACATGCAACGCGAAAATTTCCCGAAAGCCCTGGAATGGCTGCAACGAATAGATACGATTCCCAACCCGCAAACGGAAGATGCCCGGCGCAAAAACCGGGAGATGATTGGTCGGCAGGAAGCGTTTTTGAAGGAGATACAGGGGAAGATGCGGTGATTTTCGTGTTTAGTGTTTAGTGTTTGGTGTTTAGTGTTTGGGGGGGGGGGGGGTTTGGGTCGTTGGGTAATAGGGGCAAAA
>JALHMA010000161.1:5789-12333 GCA_022844265.1 Saprospiraceae bacterium
TTTTTTGCCGTAGTTTCTGGGGGCCCAAAACCCCCCCCCCCCCCCCCCCCCCCCCCCCCCCCAAACACTAAACACCATACACCAAACACGAAACACGAAAAAAAGAACAAATCCCCACTTTCCGCCAACCTTCCTATCTTGAGGCTGTTTCTAATTTCAGATTTTTCAGTTTTCTTTGAAAATAAGTTCGCCCAATGGTTTGCTGTGAATAGTTGCTGGTACGAATGTTTGATATTCAATCGTTTTTAATCCGTTAAGTATATCAGGCATATTAGTTTCGATTAAATCTTTTGCAAATGCTTGATTATCAACACGGATAACCAATAACTAATAACGGATAACTACTTTTTGCACCTGACCCATGTCCCTTGACACCATAAAACAACCTATTACCGCCGAACTGGATACCTTCGAAAAACGTTTTCGGGAGTCCATGCGGAGTAGTGTCCCCTTGCTCGACAAAATAACCTGGTACATTGTACAGCGCAAGGGCAAGCAGGTGCGACCCATGCTGGTGCTGCTCAGCGCCCGCTTGTTCGGTCCCATCGGCGAGGCTACCTACACCGCGGCTTCGCTCATCGAATTGCTGCACACTGCTTCGCTGGTACACGATGACGTAGTAGACGACGCCAACGAGCGGCGCGGTTTCTTTTCCATCAATGCACTCTGGAAAAATAAAATTGCAGTTTTAGTCGGCGATTTTCTGCTCTCGCAGGGACTGATGATTTCCGTCAAAACAGGCCAGTTCAAGATGCTCGAAATCGTGAGCCGCTCGGTGAAGGAAATAGCGGAAGGTGAATTGCTGCAAATGGAAAAGGCGCGCCGCATGGACATCAAAGAGGAGGTATATTACGAAATCATCCGCCAGAAAACGGCTTCCCTGATCGCCGCAGCCTGTAGCGCAGGCGCCATCAGCACCTCGCCCACGGAGGAAACCCTGCAAAAAATGTGGCTGTTTGGCGAAAAAACCGGCATGGCATTCCAGATCCGCGACGACTTGTTCGACTTCGGTACCGACGATGTAGGCAAGCCGCTGGGCATTGACATCAAAGAAAAAAAAATGACCCTGCCACTCATCTACGCGCTGTCCCATGCAGACCGCAGTACGCGCCGGCATATCATTAATATTGTAAAAAATGAAAGCCACCGCAGCGAAAAAGTCGCCGAAGTCATCCAGTTCGTGCGGCAAAGCGGCGGCATAGAATATTCGGAAAAAGCCATGTACCGCTTCCGCCAGGAAGCATTCGACCTGCTCGATACGATTCCCGACAGCCCCGCCCGCCGCGCCATGCGGGATTTGCTGATTTTTGTGACGGAACGCAAGAAATGAAAACCTTTTTGATAAGTAGATGTTACAACACTTAATATTTGAACATCTTATCAAACTTTCAATTTCATATTCAGCATGGCAACTACTAAATGGGGTATCGATACGACCCACTCCGAAATTTCTTTCCGCGTGAAACACATGATGATCAGCAATGTAACGGGCTGGTTCGAATCCTTTACCGCCGAAGCGGAAACAGAAAATGACGATTTCACGGCAGCGAAAATCAACTTTTCAGCCGACACCTCTTCCGTCAACACGCGCAATGAAGCCCGCGACAACCACCTGCGCAGCGGCGAGTTTTTTGCCTCCGAAGAATTTCCAAAAATGACATTTATCGCCACCGGTTATGAAAAAAACGGCAGCGACAACACTTATAGATTGAAAGGCGATCTTACCATCCGCGACATCACCAAACCAGTCACATTTGCGGTTGAATTTGGCGGAGTAGCCACCGACCCATGGGGCAACCTGCGCGCAGGTTTTGAAATCAACGGAGAAATCAACCGCACCGATTTCGGACTGACCTGGAACGCCGTCACAGAAGCGGGAGGTATTGTGGTCAGCGACGCCGTGAAGATTCACTCCCACGTAGAATTGATCAAGCAAGCAGCTTAGTAACGCTAAAAAAACAAGTTCACGATTTGACTAACCCCCGCGCATTAGCCGGGGGATTCGAAGCAACCAGACCTAACGGGGTTTTAACCCCAGAACACTCATTTTGGGTTAAAACCCATCTGTGTTTGTCTCGTTCATTTCCCCCGGCTAAAGCGCGGGGGTTAGTCAAATCGTGAACTTGTTTTTTAAGCGTTACTTAAAAGATAAGATCAAGGGACAATAGCAAAAAACAAATAGGAAGGGGCAGGAGGCAAAGGACAAAAGGCAAAAATAGCCACTCGGCAGATTTTTGCTTTCTGCTATTTGCCCTTTGCGTTTTGAACAAGCACCAGATTTGCATTTTTTGCCTGCACGAAGCCCAGCCGCTCATAGAGTCGCCGGGCTTCTGCATTTTGGGGCGTTACTTCGAGTTCAAACGCCACCGCGAAATCGGCCCATTCCCGCAGAAGATAGGCAAAAAAGGCGGTCGCCAGCCCTTTTCCGCGCCATGCAGGGCGGACAAACAACTCGTCGACGAACACCTTGTGGCCTCCGTATTCATTGCTCCAGAAAAACGCCAACAGCGCATAACCCGCCACCTGTCCGTCCTGTTCCATCAGAAGTGCCGTGCCTTTTTCGGGGTGTTTTGCAAATGCCTCGAACGTGCGCCGCGTGTGTTCCGGCGTGGGTTGCAGGGGGCTGGGATCTTCCGTGTAAAGCGCCTCCACCAGTTCGATCAGTGTGGGCAGGTCGGCGGCTTCGGCTTTTCTGAAACTTGGCATGTTGGTTATCAGTTATTGGTTATCAGTGGTGAATCGTGAGTGGTGAGTCGTGAATCGTGAGTGGTGAGTCGTGAGTGGCATTCCGTTAGAGGAAAGAACACATTATGCTTCTAACGGAATGCCACTCACGACTCACCACTCACGACTCACGATTCCAGGCCTGAAAAACCCAAGTCAAGACAATCGAGCCGCCAAGCGGGATGTCTCTCACTTCTCACTTCTCTCACCCTCTCACGTCTCTTCCAGGGGTTTCACCCTTTTCGCCAGAAAAATACTGGCCGTAATCAGCACAATGGAAAAATAACCCACCCAATTGTAATGTTCGATGCGGCCGTTGGGGCCTTCCGACACGATGGCCCCGGCGATATTAGCCGCAATGCCGGTGGATAATTGTTGTACCGATGAGTTGATGCTCATAAAACCGCCCCGTTGTTGCGGCGAAACCACCCCGGATACGATCGCCTGGGTCGGGATCATACGGCCATTGGCGGCGATAAAAAACATGCCGGAAATGGTAAGCACTATCCATAAAGGCGTCGGCGTAAGATTGGTTATAAGCAAAATAGGTATCAATGAAAACAGGGCAAACACCACAAAAATCGGGTATTTGCCACGCTGATCGGCAATTTTGCCTACCAATGGAGAACTGAAAATAGTGAGCGCGCCGCCGACGAGATAAATCAGAAAAATCTGATCCTGCTGAAAACCGGCATTGCCGACCAAAGCAGGCGCGATGAAAGGAATAATGCTGAAATGCCCCATCATCAGCACGATGGAAAGGGTCAGCGCCCGCATCTGGTTGGGGGTGTTAAAAATATTGGTCAGCACATCGAGCGGATTGCCTTTGGGCCCTCCTGCGACCAGGTGTTTATTGACCGGCGGCACCCAAAATATAATGCAGAAAATGACTAAAACGCCCAATCCGCCGATGGCCAGAAATGGCATGTGCCAACTGTATCGCGCAGCCAGCCACAGGCCTGTCGGCACACCCGCCACGGAAGCCAGCGAAAAAGCGGTCATCAAAATGCCCATGGCGCTGGCACGCCGTTCGTAATTGAAGGTATCGCTCACGATGGACAATACCTGCGCGCCGATCATGCCGCCAAACAAACCCGCCAGGATGCGCGCCGCTACCAATAGCTCGTATGTGGGCGCAAATGCGCAGGAAAAAGTGCCGATCACAAATCCGATATAGGCAAAAAGCAACAGTTTTTGCCGGTCGAAACGATCCACAAAAAACGCGGATGCAAAGCCGGAAAACGCAGCAGTGATGCTATAGGCCGATACCGCATAGCCGAATTGCTGCGGTGAAATCTGAAACAACGCCATCAATTGCGGCCCCAAAGGCATCATGATCATAAAATCCATGATGTGGGTGAAATTGACCGCAGCGAGGACAATCAAGAGGAGTCTTTCTTTTGAATTCATAAGGCGGGGTAACGCTGGAGCGAGGGAAAGAGTTGCAAAAAACGTGAGTATTCGAGGATATGAGTATTCGAGTATCTGACTTCAAATACTCGAATACTCATATCCTCGAATATTCATTTCATCAGTGTGCTTCCAGCCAGTTCTCCCCCGTTCCCATTTCCACCAGAATCGGCACTTTCAGGTTGGGGATTGCTGTTGTCATTTTGTCAAAAACGATGGGTTTCAGGCGTTCCAGTTCGTCTTTTTGCACATCAAACACCAATTCGTCGTGCACCTGAAGGATCATTTTGGATTGAAAATTACCTGCGATCAGCGCTTCCCGGATATTAATCATGGCCACCTTAATCAGATCGGCGGCCGTGCCCTGGATCGGCGTATTGATGGCGATGCGTTCGGCCATGGATCGCATCATGCCGTTGCGGCTGTCGATGTCGCGGAGTTTGCGGCGGCGGCCCAGCAGCGTTTCCACGTAGCCGTTGGTGCGGGCAAATTCCACAATGTCCGTCATGTATTTTTTCAGGCCGCTGTATTGTTTGAAGTAGTTCTCGATCAATTCTTTAGCCTCCGCGCGTTTGATGCCCAACTGGTTGGACAGGTTGGTGGCGCCCGCGCCGTAAATAATGCTGAAATTGACGGTTTTGGCAGCGCGGCGCTGGTCGCTCGTCACCTGGTCGAGCGGCACACCGTACACCCCGGCAGCAGTGGCCGTGTGAATATCCAGTCCTTTCTGGAAAGCGTCGAGCATGGCTTCGTCGCCGCTGATTTCAGCGATCAGGCGCAGTTCGATCTGCGAATAGTCGGCGGATAGCAACACGTGGTCGGCGTCGCGGGGAATAAAGGCTTTGCGCACTTCGCGGCCTTCGATGGTGCGGATGGGGATATTTTGCAGGTTGGGATTTTGGCTGCTTAGGCGGCCTGTGGCGGCGATCGTCTGGTTAAACTGCGAATGCACCCGGCCCGTTTTCGGATTAATCATCGTCGGCAGGGCATCCACGTAGGTGCTTTTTAGTTTCATCAGGCCCCGGTGCGCGAGAATATCGGCGCAAATCGGGTGGGTAAGCGCCAGTTCCGAGAGAATTTCCTCGTCGGTGCTGTATTGTCCCGACTTCATTTTTTTGCCGGGATACGGGATTTTCATCTGTTCGAACAAAGCCTCGCCCACTTGTTTGGGGCTGGCGATGTTGAAGGTAAAACCTGCTTGTTTCAGGACTTTTTCTTCGAGGGCCACTATTTTTTCCGCCAGTACGCCCGAATATTCCATCAAAAAATTCGGATTGATGCGCACACCGGCGTACTCCACATCGGCCAGCACTTTTACGAGCGGCGTTTCCACCTCGCGGAACAGTTTTTCCAGCTGGTTGTCATTCAGTTTGGGCGCCAGGAAATCGCGCAATTGTATCGTGATGTCGGCGTCTTCTGCGGCGTATTCTTTGATTTGTTCCAGTGGCACATCGCGCATATTGCCCTGGTTGACACCTTTTTTGCCGATCAGTTCCTCGATTTTGACGGGGGCATATTGCAGGTAAGTTTCGGCCAGGAAATTCATGTTGTGCCGCAAATCCGGTTCCCAGAGGTAATGCGCCAGCATGGTATCCCAATACGGCCCGCCCAGTTCGACGCCGTAGTTTTTGAGCACAATGGCGTCGTATTTCAGGTTTTGCCCGATTTTTTCGATGGTTTCACTTTCAAACAAGGGTTTGAACTCCTGCACAATCGCCTCCGCTTCCGAACGCTCGGCGGGAACGGGCACGTACCAGGCTTCGTGGGCTTTGGTAGAAAAAGAGAAACCCACCAATTCGGCCTGAGTGGCGTCGAGCGCCGTGGTTTCCGAATCGTAACAAACGGCAGGGCCGGACATTAAATGTTTCAGCAGGGCGGCCCGCTCTTCCGGCGTGACCGCGACATGGTAGGTATGCTCGACGTTGTGGATGTTTTTTTCGGCAATCCGGTGCGTCATACCCTCTTTTTCATCGGGGCCGCTGACAGGTTGCGCGGCGGGGTCATCACCAAACAGGCTGCCCTGCGTACCACCGCCCGAGCTGTCGGCGGCCTGTTTTTTGCCTGTTTTTGCCGTTTTAGAAGGCTCCTGCGTTTTTTCGGAAGCGGTATTTCCCGCCCAGGGACTTCTTAAAATGGCATCCGCTAAAGTCCTGAATTCCAGTTCCTTGAAAAGTTCCAGCAGTTTTTCGCGGTCGAAAGGTTCAATTTCATACGCGGTGGCGTCGAATTGTATCGGGGCATTGATGTCGATGGTAGCCAGCCATTTGGACAAGGTGGCTTTTTCGCCGTGTGTTTTTACAATTTCCTGTTGTTTGCCTTTCAGTTTGTCGGCGTTGGCCAGCAGGTTTTCAATGGTGTCATATTCTTCCAGCAATTTGGCGGCTGTTTTTTCGCCGATGCCCGGCAGCCC
>JALHMA010000162.1:0-4761 GCA_022844265.1 Saprospiraceae bacterium
CAGGTAAATATAGTCTTCTACGCCCCTATTGGTATAGTCGAAACAATTCAGATAAAGCGCCCGTCCGGGTACGCCGTTTGCGCCCGTGACACCGGTTGTTCTTAAAGTCCAGGTGATGCCCCCTTCTGAGGCATCGGGATTTCCAATCAGCCAGCCGTCCGGAAACGATGAAAATGCTTCAAAGTTTTCTGTAAAATAGGTTCCCACAGCTTCCGTAATGAACAATACCGGAACGGACAAAGTATCATTGTACTTGTAATCGTCCGAGGGGTAACTCGCCCAGATTAGAATATTGAAAGATTGGTTGCCGGATAATTCCGGTTCATTTGTAAACGTATAGTCTAATGTGGCGCCTGCTGCTATGTCTGGCAATATTTCAGATACAACGCCCTGATTATCAAACTGGTAATTTAAAACTGCTCCGCTGATTGTGTTCATGCCCTGGTTTTCTAACCGAACTTCCAAAGCGCGGTTTGTGGCAGAACAACTGATAATCGTATCGCCCGCAAGGGACAGGCTTTCCCGAATAGCAATATCATCGGGTTGCGGACAGTTTTTAAGTCCTCCCGGCCATTGCACGGCAATAGCCCGGCGTCCGGCCAGCCCGGCGTCTGTTTTACTGCGCACAGAAACCCATTTCTCCAGATGAGCATTCTGGATTGGAAAAACAAGGCTATTCGTCTCGGACGAACCCACTACTTCCATATACTTGTCGCCCAGCAGGTATACATCGTACGAAAGCGTGTCGTGTACATCCGTCCAGCTGAGGCGCATGGAATCAAGACATACTTTTGTAATTTCAATATTCTGCGGTATCGGCGCAATACTAAAAACAGCATCGTTAGTATCGGTTTGGTTTTCACGTTGTACCTGAATACGGACCTTTCCGCTTATCGCGTTGGGTACGGTCCAGTCATACATTCGCACCGTATTATTCACGGTGGTAATCAATTGCCAGTTGGCGCCGTCGTCTGTGGAATAACGCAGGACGAAATTACCAACCGTGCGGAAAGCATCCCAATGAATCCGTTCCGTTTCACCGGGCACAAACCCTTCTCCGCCGTTTGGATAAGTGAGGGTGATGCTATCGGTCAGGAACTCCCATGCCAGGAAAAAGGACTGCGGGCCGAACGGCACTTCCGTACCGTTGACTCTAATGGTGTAGGAGCCTGCTGTGGGATTGTCGATCGCTACCTGCTCCATATTATTCAGGGAGTCGCGGCCTTTGCCGGCAGGTGTGTTGAGCAAAACAGGATCGGGTGTCGGGTCGAGTTTCCAGGGCCGGTAAACCGTTCCGTCCGATGCTGTCAGCGTCAGGTCGAGGTCATTGATGAGCGCTTTGGCCGCCAATTCTGAGGCAGGCGCTTCCGGCCAGTACAACATTACTTTTGCCTGCCGAACGCCCGCAGGTATGTCCAGGTTCTGTGTTACAGTTGCACCGTTATCTACACTGTTTTCGCTCCAGCGCGCTTCTTCTAAATGCCGCAATGCGCGACCGGCATTCACGTGTCCCCAGCCAAATCTAAAATCAGGGCCTGGATTTCCAAGGTCGTTGGCGCTGTTCAGGATCAGGGTTTTCAGTAAGGCGGATGCCGGCTCCTGGCCGTTGTGAATGGATTTGAAGGCATGGGTCAGTTGCGCCAGGCAACCGGCTATACCCGGTGCGGCGCCGGATGTGCCCCCAAAAACCAGGTAGTCGTTGAACGGCGCCGTAGACGTGTGGCCGTTGCCGTTGGCAGCAACGTCGGGTTTGATACGTCCGTCATAAGCGGGGCCGCGGCTCGAAGTGTTGTCAAGCGTTGCATCAGCCAATAAATTTGCCGCTGCAATGCTGTTTTTGCCCTGTTTATGTCCCCCGGTGATATTTCCCCATTGATTGCCGGCCCCGTAGGCGTTATCGCCACAATCGTTGCCATTGGCATTTCCCGCAGAAAAAACATGCATCAGGGTGGGGAAGACATACAATTGTTCGTCTGTAATTTGTGAGGTGAGGGTATATCCACTGTTGCAACCGTTGGAATAGGAAGTATTGGTGATCGTTACATTTTCATCCAGAAACAGGTCGATGGTTTCGTCCTGAAAATCGTCGGTAACATCCACGGCAAAAAGCCGTGCGCCCGCTGCCATACCCTTTTTGGTTGGATCCAGGTTGCCGGCGCCGGTCAGGATGCCTGCCACGCCATCGCCATGGTCACCTGCTTCAGGCGGATCAAGCGTAAGATTGCTCAAACGGCCCTGAAAATCAATATGCGGCCCCAACTGCCCGTCATCGCGCACCAATACGCTGACGCCATCGCCATTATATTTTTTGCCCGAGGGCGCATCGCTGTCCATCATGTTGGATCGGTGCAGGGAGCGCCCGCGCGTATCTTCCGGTTCGGCAGGCGGGGGCAATAATTCCATGTATTGTACAAAAGGTAAAGCAGCAATATCTTCTACTTGTTCTTGTGGAATCAAAACCTGAATAAAGTGCGCGTTCGTACCGGTTTTCCTGATTTCCAGACCGTTTTTCTGACAAAAACCGACTACTTCATCTATACCCGCGTGCGGGTACAGCCGGATATTAACGGCTATGTGGTCGCCAAATACCGCCCATTCTCCAAAAGGAGGCTCCTGCAGGTTTCGGGCCAGTTTCCAGACCGGTTTAACCGGCAGGATACTTTTTACCTGTAACTTTTCCAATTGCCCCAAGTCATAAGCAGCCGGAATCGAAACCAGGTAAACGCCAAACTGGATGTACTCCAGCACTGATACGCCCGCTTCGTTCAAGGCGTGGCGCTCCCGGGCGCTGAACAAACGCTCCGATCGTATGTATCGCACATACTTGCCGCTTGTGATCTCCTCTTTTGCAGGAATATTTTTTTGAGCGGCCTCGTAGTTGTCTGGAAAATACGCCTGGCCAAAACTAAATCGGACGGGAAATGAAGATTGTCCGTACAATTGCATCCCGAAAAATGAAAGGATGAGCAGGCCGGGAATTGAAATGTATTTGAACATACACACAGAAAGGTTTGATCTGAAAGAAAGAATGATTGGTCGGTAAAAAAGCAAAAAGGTACAACCAAATGCTTGTGAATTGGTTTGGTCTAATCGCGCTCAAAGTAACTCGCTTTCCCTGGGAAATGACTGCGCTTAAACTGTCAGAAAAAAGCAAAACGACCGTCTCTCGAAAAGAGCAGGTCGCAAACGAATAAAAAAATATGATTGCACCTATTGTCTGGATTGGTTTTATTGTGCTGGTTATGTTGCTCATGGCGATTGACCTGGGTGTTTTTAATCAGAAGGCCCACATTCAGACTTATAAAGAGGCGCTTTACAGCACCCTGGGATGGATCATACTTGCCCTCGGCTTTAATGTATTTATTTATTTCGCTTACGAAAACCAGTGGTTAGGGCTGGGCACTTATATCCATGAACCCATGGGAGGCCGCGAAGCCGCCCTGAAATACCTGACGGGCTTTTTGCTGGAAGAATCGCTCAGCATTGACAATCTCTTTGTGATGGCTTTGGTGTTTGCGCGTTTTCGGGTACCCAAAAAGTACCAGCACCGCATTCTTTTTTGGGGGATTCTGGGTGTTTTGGTTTTTCGGGGCATGCTTATCGGTGTGGGTATCTGGCTGGTACACTATTTTACCTGGTTGTTTTACTTCTTCGGCGCATTGCTTCTGTATTCAGCAATAAAAATGTTGAAACATGAAGAAAACCTGGAAGAAGACATGGGCAAACACCGGGTAGTGCGCTTCATCAGGCGTTTTTATCCGGTGAGTAACAGCTACGACAGTGGAAACTTTTTTACCATAGAAAACGGGAAAAAAGCCGCAACACCCATGTTTGTGGCCCTGTTGGTGATTGAAACAACGGATATCGTTTTTGCATTTGATTCCGTGCCAGCTGTTTTTTCTATCACAACGGATCCTTTTTTGGTCTTTTCTTCCAATATTTTTGCTATCCTCGGGCTTCGGTCCATGTATTTTGTTCTGGCGGATATCCTGGACCGTTTCGAGTATCTGCGGTACAGCCTGATCGCTATTTTGTTTTTTATCGGGATCAAAATGATCCTCATCCCGCTAAAAGTACACATGCCGATCGGTATTTCATTGGGTATCATTGGCGTTTTTCTGCTGGGTGGTATCCTGTTTTCTCTTTTTCAGAAAAACAAAACCATCGATCCGGGTGGTTCCAATGAATAGACCTGTTGTACCGGTAATCTGGTTGTTGATAAAAATTTAACAACCACTACCCTTGACAAATTGAAAAAGCACGTTATTTTTGTACTCGTTAATGGGTCGAAGACAAAGGTTTTATCCTTTACAATGGCCATTTGACGGAACATTAATTAACCATATTTTTTCATGTCGGCTTCCGCAAAATTTCATTCTATACCCGGAAGCGATAACCTAAAACATTACTTTTGCCATGAAACATTGGGAGAAGGGTAAAAAAGATCTCCGCCGCATGGACGAGCAGTCCTACCAACAACAGGACCACAAAAAGAAAAAATTAAAACCTGTAGAAAAAACGAAATATCGCCTTCGGGGGGTATCGGACCAAGAAGATTAGCAGAAATACAACAATTTTTTCAGGCGGGAAAGGGGTTGCCCCTTTTCCGCTTTTTTATTTAGTGCAGGTTTGATGGTTGGAAAAAGTTGAGATTGTTGAGAGTTGAGATTGTTGAGGGTGAGGGAGGTAACTCAGGCTTGAGTTATTACCCTCAACCCCTCAACTCTCTCAACCCCTCAACAATCTCAACCCTGCTTACAG
>JALHMA010000162.1:4771-12332 GCA_022844265.1 Saprospiraceae bacterium
GTTTGATGGTTTGGGGTGGTAACTCATGGCTTCACGTTACCACCCCAAACCATCAAACCATCAAACTTTTCTCAAACCTGCTCAACCCTGCTTACAGCATCGCCAACGGCAACTCCACCGGCCTTTCCAGATAATACGACGCATTTTCCCGCACAATAATGTCGAGGGGCAGGTACTGCTGCACCGGAATGTCCTTGCGTAAAATCAGGTGATTTACAAGGGTATGAATGCCCAGATAACCTTGTCGCCAGGCATTCTGGTTGATGAGAAAACGGATTTTATTCTCTTCCAGCAGGCGCAGGTTGGGCGCTATCAGGTCGAAACCAACCACCTTGATACCTTCCATTGTTTGATGATCCAGGACTTCGACGAACTTGTACGCCCTCGAGTTCGTGATAAAAAATCCCTTCAGTTTCGGATGCTGTTGGAGCAGCTGCATGGCCCAGGTTTTCATCTCTGCGGGGTCGTCGAAGGCTTCAAAAACTGCCGTATGCACTTCGATATTTTTTCCACCCGGGCGGTTAAAAAAATCCTTAAAACCCTGTTGTTTGGCCAACAGGTGCCTGGCGCCGGGCACTTCTTTGTCCAGGTTGAGCACCATGGCATGGTCGCCGTCGTTCAGCCCGAAATTGAGCAAACGCCCGGCCAGTACACCGCTTTGATATGAATCCTGCCCGATATAACTGAGCGCATCCGTACCTTCTATCTGGGTATTGATCATAACTTTAGGTATGCCCAGTTTCGTAGTTTCTGCGAGCAGCCAGGCAGATTCATCATGAAACAAGGGCGCAAAAAGTACCGCATCGGGCAGCGTTTCCACGACTTCCCGGAGAATTTGCAGGTAGGTTTTAGGCTCGAACAAAGGGAAAAAATGATACTCCACCTGAACCCCGTAATGACCAACAGATTCGGCGGCCCGCTCTACACCCTCCTTGGGTTGTTCCCAATAGGGGTCGAGACGGTAATCAGGTAAAATAACTGCAATTCGGAACGTTTTTTTGTTGTTTGCCAAAGACCTGGCCACCATATTGGGCTGATACCCCATCTCTTCCATAACGCGAAGTACCCTGATACGTACTTCGGGCGCCACATGCCCCCGGTTATGCAGCACACGGTCCACTGTTCCGATGGACACGCCCGTCTGCGCTGCAATGTCTTTGATTCTGATCCGTTGTTGCATGATCGTGTTTTTCAGAAACAAAGATCAGTACAATATCAATACCGTGTACGCACACATACGAAAAAAAAATCTGCCGTGTGCGCACACGGTATTGATATTGTGTTTTACTTTTGACGAGTCAAAAACCCGACTATACTACAAACAGATATTATGAAAATTAAGGAAAAAGCCTCCGCCGGTTACCTCAAGTACGAACTCAAAAATTTCGAGAAACTACCCGTCAAAATCTGGGAAGATTCTGTAGAAGCCTCCCGCCATGTTGCCCGCTCCGTGGCATTGGCGATCCGGCAGCGACAGCAGGATGGAGAACACATCGTGCTGGGGCTTGCTACCGGTAGCACGCCGATAAAAGTGTATGAGGAACTGGTGCGCATGCACAAAGAAGAAGGCCTGAGTTTTCAGAATGTCATCAGTTTTAACCTCGATGAATATTACCCGATGCCCAAAGAAGCCCAGCAGAGTTACTGGCGCTTCATGCACGAATACTTGTTCGATCATGTAGATATATTGCCGGAAAATATCCACATTCCCGACGGCACCCTGCCCATGGAAAAAATAGCCGACTACTGCGAGGAGTACGAAAAATTAATAGACCTCGCCGGCGGTATCGATATTCAATTGCTTGGTATCGGCCGCACCGGTCATATCGGCTTTAACGAACCGGGCGCCTGGGAAACTTCTCCCACCCGTATGGTGCGCCTCGATCACCTGACCCGCCACGACGCTTCCAAAGACTTCCAGAGTGGTGACGATGTGCCTTATCGCGCCATTACAATGGGTGTCGGCAGTATTTTTAAAGCCAGAACCGTTTACCTGATGGCCTGGGGCCAACACAAGGCCCGGATTATTCAGCAAGCCATTGAAGGTGAAATAACCACCTCTGTTCCGGCTTCTTTCCTGCAAAAACACCCCAACGTAAAAGTGGTGCTCGACAAAAGTGCCGCTGAAGAACTGACCAAAATGAAGTCGCCCTGGCTGGCAGGTATCTGCAACTGGACGGACGACCTGATCTGCAAAGCGGTGGTCTGGCTCTCTCAAAAAACGGGCAAACCGATCCTCAAACTCACCGACGAAGATTACAACGAGCACGGCCTTAGCGACCTGATTATCGAACAGGCAAACTCCTACGAACTCAATATCCAGATATTCAACCGCCTGCAACGGACCATCACCGGCTGGCCGGGCGGCAAACCCAATGCCGACGATTCCAACCGGCCCGAACGCGCCAAACCCGCCAAAAAACGGGTGATTCTCTTTAGCCCGCACCCCGACGACGATGTGATTTCGATGGGCGGTACTTTTCAGCGCCTGGTAGACCAGGGGCATGAAGTGCATGTCGCGTATCAGACTTCCGGTAATATAGCCGTACACGATTTTGATGCGCTGCGCTACGCAGAATTTATGCGGGAGTTCAATGCCCAGCAAGGCACGCTGGATGAAAAAGACGCGAAACGTTACGAAAAAATTATTCACTTTCTGAATACAAAAGATTCCGGTACGCCGGATATTCCCGAGGTGCGCAGCATCAAGGGCCTGATCCGGAGAGGCGAGGCGCGTGGTGGCGCGCGCTTCACCGGGTTGCAGGACAAACAGATCCATTTTCTCGACATGCCTTTTTATGAAACCGGCAAAACGCGCAAAATGCCGCTCAGCGAAGGCGATATCCAGATTATTGTCGATCTGATGCTGCAAGTAAAACCGCACCAGGTGTATGCCGCAGGCGACCTCGCCGATCCGCATGGTACGCACCGCGTCTGCCTGGACGCTATTTTTGAATCTTTTCGCCGCCTGGAAAATGAAACCTGGATGAAGGATTGCTGGCTCTGGATGTACCGCGGCGCCTGGCACGAATGGGCTGTACATGAAATTGAAATGGCCGTGCCGATGAGTCCGCAACAGCTGCGCAAAAAACGCCAGGCGATCTTTATGCACCAAAGCCAGAAAGACAGCGCGCCTTTCCCGGGCGACGATAACCGCGAGTTCTGGCAACGCGCCGAAGACCGCAATCAGGGTACGGCGAGTACTTACCGGTCGCTGGGACTGGCGGAATATGAGGCGATGGAGGCGTTTGTAAGGTGGAAAGGGTAGGGGTGGGCTGCACGCTTTACCTGATCAGCGTTACATCACCCTGTTCTGTAATTTTTAAGGTTTTTCCTGCGCGGTTCAGACTATAAACAAGTCGCCAGACATACACGCCGGCCGGCGATTTTTCACCATTGACGTGGCCGTCCCAGCTTAACCCGGTCATATCCCGCGATATAAAAACCTGCTCACCCCAGCGGCTGTAAATTTCAAAAATATCCAGGGTATAATCGTATTCGCAGCCGAAAGAAATATCGAGCGGATGGTTTCCATCCGGAGCAAAAATATTGGGCACATACACCTTGCAACGGCAAACGTCCTGTTTCAATGTTTGATGAAATACAAATTCACCGCATTCATTTGTGACCGTTACACTGTACAGTCCGGGTGCATCTACCATTTTTTGTATACCGGTCGAATTGTCCGACCACAAGTAAGTGCCGGGTAGGGGAGCAGTCAGCAAGATCTTTCCGTCATCGCAAATCAGCGAATCGCCCAGGGAAAGATCACCTGGAGGAAGGTTTATCACAACGACGGTATCCCGCATCACACAGCCGTCGATACTTGCCTGCACAATAAATCTGCCCGTATCGGTTACGGCTTTAATCGCCTTCGTTTCGCCTGTATTCCATTCATATTCGGATGTTAAAAAAGTAGCGTTTAAAGAAAGCGGCATGCCTTCGCATAAGAGCATGGTATCGGGAAAGGGATCGAATGTTCCGATAAAAATATCATCTACAAACATATAGTTTTCCGGGTAAGGATAGTCGGGCGTGGAGGTTTCATAAATGCTCTGAGCGTCCGTTTTAGGATTGCCGATACGTACATTCCGTTCATCCCCCCGGGCATAATAACAGCGGCTGACTTTGGTCCAGTTCATCGTATCGGTAATTACCTGGCCGCTATTTTCCGCTATAATTTCGAAGTTGGCATTCGGATCGCCGCTTCGGCGTAGCATCAGCGATATAGCATCGCTGAATCCCGGCGGCTGGTTGTGGCAATTTTCATCAGCGGCGACAAAAAAACGCACATAATAAGGCCTGCCTGCTTGTAACGGCTCCGTTAAGTTACATTCCAGAAATTCACGGGTACCGTACACGGTGATACCTGTATAGCCTGCACCATTGTGCGGCGGCAAATACGTGCAGATATAAGGATTAGGCGTGCGGTAAAGGATGGAGGTAGCACATGCGTGAAAAATATCCGGCGTACCCGTCTGGCTTGTCCAGGGCATTGCACTGACCAACTGACCATGATCTCCAGGGCAAAATTCCAGCACATCGAAACCGGGATTGGGCACGAGGTTTGTCTGTGCCCGTATAGAAAGACACGGTAGGCTGATCAGTATAAAAGGAAGCATAAGACTGATCAGGGTACTGTCTGTTTTAATGCCGGAGGGAGCGTTTACCATATTTAACGAACGAGCGAAGTTGTTTGAATATTGGGTTCAGGCCGCTTCGCCCATGCGCTCCTTTACCATCGAAGCGCTTCTAAAAACCCGTTTTTATCTCAATCGGGTTACTCAATATCTTATGCACCGGACAGGCAAATGAGGCTCGCCCTGTGGGCAATCCAGCATTAATGAAACAAAAATATGTAAAATAAATTAGGAATATCCACAGTTTCTTGTATTTTTGTAACCTCATATTAATAATTATTCGATGCTTTACTGTTAATTCGCTTCACTATCTTATTGTAAGTAATCAAGCAAAATTAGTTTTGGTTAAATTATTTGTAAATGATTGATTGTCAACACAGATAACCAATAACTAATAACGAATAACTACTTAAGATTTCTAATTTTCCTCTTCCCTTTCTTCGGAACGTTCACTGTTTAGCGCTTCTGTCCGCTTCTCTCCGCTTCATCAAGTTTATTTAAACTTCTTCCCTGCTTCAGCACCGGTATCTCCGGCTAAAAAAGTGTTTTGTCTTTCCGCTTCAGGCCTGATTCTATTTTAATACGTTAGAAATGTACTGCCTTCGTACACTTTTTGGCCTGTGCTGTAAGCCGGTCACTACCATTCTTATGTCTTCCAACAGGCAGTGAACAAAAACTGTCTGTATCTGAGTATACAATTGATTCACTTTTAAATTTTTCCAAATGACTTACGTAAACCCTGCACCTGTAACTGCGGTATCCGCAATCTCCAAACAACTTTGTTTCATCGTCCTGCTGCTTGCCTTCGCAGGACTTTTCCAAACCACCCTGACAGCGCAATGCACCACCGTCGACCCGACATTACCCTTAGGCGTGGTACCATCCACTGAGCCGTTTCCCGGCGGCCCCCCGGAATGTAATGGCGGCTTCCGGATCAACAGCCCGGCTGCCGGCCTCACGAATGTAGACTTCGATCTGGATGGAGTTACCGATATGACCATAGAGATCACCGAAGGGCCCTGCGGTGAAATACTTACCTGGACAACGGCTCCGCACATCGTGCTCGATCAACTCATTGCCAAGGGCGGCACGGATCAGAACGTGTACGACTACACCGGCCTCAATCCACGCCCGTCAACTGATGGAAACCTGCATTCCCCGGTCGTCAGCAGCGGATTTTACGCCGATTTCAGCCATGTTGATTTTTGCTACCACTACCGGCTAAACGTGTCCAAAACCGCCAAGACTCAATTTACACGCACTTACATGTGGAATATTGATAAAACCTGCGACGGCCCTGCTTCCCTCACCCTTACCCCCGGCCAGGTCTACAACTATCCTTTCACATGGGTGGCTTCCGTTTCAGGTTATGCAGATTCCGACTGGAAAGTGACAGGGACGATCACGATTAAAAACAATTCGCCCCATTCGGCCACAATCACCAGTGTATCGGATGTGCTTTCCGGCGGTCAGGCGGTTACACTGGATTGCGGCACCCTTTTCCCCTACGTACTGGTCAGCGGCGCAACCCTGAACTGTACGTATACGGCCAATCTGCCTGCAGGAGTGAACGGCGCCAACACTGTTACAGTTGTAACCAGCACACCGCTGGTAGAAGGCAACACGGCTACCGTCCCCTTCGTCTTCGGCGATCCGACCACCTGGGTGGATGACTGTATTACCGTGTCCGACGACTGTCAGAGTCCTTCTGAGGTCTGCGTGGCTTCAGCGCCCATTACTATAAAATACACATGCCCGATTTCATACGATGTGTGTGGCAACTATACTTATACCAATACGGCCAGTTTCGTGACCAGCAACACCGCCACCACCGGCTCCGATAATTGCAGCGTCGCGGTTGTCATACCTTGCCTGGGCGGTTGTACGCTTACGATCGGTTACTGGAAAACGCATTCGCAATATGGCCCGGCGCCCTACGATAATACATGGGCACTGGTAGGAGAGAATACGCCTTTCTTCCTGAGCGGAAAAACCTGGTACCAGGCTGCCTGGACTGCTCCGGCTGGTAATGCTTATTACATTCTGGCGCATCAGTACATTGCGGCAAAATTGAATTTCCTGAACGGTGCATCCATTCCGCCGGCCGTGCAGACAGCCTTCAATACAGCAACCAATCTGTTCAATACGCATACGCCTGCTTACATCGGCGGACTGGGCGGCAATAACAACCTGCGCAAACAGTTTGTCAACCTGGCCACGACGCTCGACAATTACAACAACGGTCTAACCGGTCCGGGGCATTGCAGTGAATCGAATGAACGGACTGGAACTGCCAATGAAGAGCAAAACCGGAATGCCACGCAGGCAACTGGCAGTTTCTCTTTGTACCCCAACCCGGCGAAAGATGCCGTGCAGGTAGATCTTTCCAATTTTATGGAGCAATCCGTGGACTTGATCCTGTACGATCAACTCGGCGCCCGGGTACTGGCCCGTCACATCGGAAAAGTGGAAACAGCAGTCTATACGCTGCGTTTTGACCGCAATCTGCCAAGCGGCCACTACCTTCTGACAATGTTGTGCGCCGACCAGGCACTGACCAAGTCGCTGATCCTGAGTAACGAATAAGAAGAATATGCAGTTTTAAATCCGGATTCGAATATGGAATGCGGTAAACATGGAGTGTCCCGGATTTTCCTGAAGCAGGAAAATCCGGGATTTTTTTTTGCCTGAAAAACAGACCACCGGCTGCGGAAATGGCGGGAGTAGAATCGGGGTTGTGTCAAAAGTCGAATTCTACTTGAGCCATGGTTTTCGTGTAAAATTTAATTTCGCGTTACCTCCAACATGAGTCATCCCGAATTTTTGATGCAATAATGTAGTAGGCAGTTTGCGATGGCAGATCTTAGGCGGTAAATCGGTATGGAAGCAATTCTGTACCGATTTCCTGTTCTATGGCACCA
>JALHMA010000163.1 GCA_022844265.1 Saprospiraceae bacterium
AAGATACTGCTGACCAGGGGCACGGAACAGATTTACCGCTGGAGCAAAAAGGCTGACTATTTCGTGTACGACCCGGCTGATAAAAAAATGACCCGCCTGTATGAAGGCGCCAAACAGCGTTACGCCGCTTTTTCACCGGACGCTTCCAAAATCGCCTTTCTGGTTGAAAACGACTTGTATGTCAAGGATTTAAACAGCAATCAAACCACCCGCATCACTACCGACGGGCAGATCAACGCCATTATCAACGGCGCTTCCGACTGGGTGTACGAAGAGGAATTTGAACTGCTGCGCGCCTTTGAATGGAGTCCCGACGGGAAACGGATCGCTTACCTGCGTTTCGACGAAAGCCAGGTGCCGGAAATGACCATGGAAATGTACCGCGGCGGCGAATACCCCGAAGAGGTGACTTTTAAATACCCGAAAGTGGGAGAAAAAAACGCCATCGTTACGGCGCACTTGTACGATCTCGCTTCCGCCAAAACGATGGAGATCAATATCCCCGGTCGCCAGGCGGAAAAAGACGATTATCTGCCCCGGATAGCCTGGACGCCCGGCAATCAATTGTGCCTGTCCTGGATGAACCGACACCAAAACCAGCAACGGCTCCTGCTGGCCGATCCCGCTACCGGCAATTGTTCGGTCATGCTGGAAGAAAACAACAAGTATTACCTTGATTTACATGACATTACATTTCTGTCTGATGGTTCCGGTTTTGTGATGCAGAGCGAAAAAAGTGGTTTTAACCACCTTTATAAATACGATATGCAGGGCCGGGAAGTGGCGGCCATCACCAAAGGCAACTGGGAGGTGACCAATTTTTATGGTATCGATGAAAAAAACAAAATGGCTTACTTCCAGGCGGCGGTTGAAAATCCCATGCAGCGCGAATTGTATGCGGTCAAATTAGACGGCAAAAAACGCAAAAAAGTGAGCGGCACAGCGGGCTGGCACAACGCACAGTGGAGTAGCACCTTCGATTATTTTGTCAATACTTATTCCACGGCTAATACGCCGCCGCAATACGCCGTGCGCAGCCGTTCAGGCGAACTGGTGCGGCTGTTGGAAAGCAACGATGCCGTTCAGGGTAAACAACTGGAACACAAGGTATTGCCGGTCGATTTTTTCAGTTTTAAAACCTCCGAAAAGGTTGACTTGAACGGCTGGATGATTAAACCCACCGCGCCCGAATACCAGAACCAGAAACTGCCGGTGCTCATGTTTGTGTACGGCGGCCCCGGCAGCCAGCAGGTAACCGATCAATGGCGCGGCGCCAATTACTGGTGGTTCCAGATGCTGGCCCAACAGGGTTATGTAGTGGCCTGTGTCGACAACCGCGGCACCGGCGGGCGGGGCGAAGAATTTAAAAAAATGACCTACAAACAACTGGGGCATTACGAGGTGATCGACCAGATCGAAGCGGCTAAACACCTCGGCACGTTACCTTTTGTCGACAAGGAGCGCATCGGAATTTTCGGCTGGAGCTACGGCGGTTATATGTCGACCAATGCTATTCTGAAAGGCAAAGAGGTGTTTAAAGCAGCCGTTGCCGTGGCCCCGGTCACCAACTGGAAATGGTACGACACCGTGTACACCGAGCGCTATATGCAAACGCACGAGGAAAACCCCGCAGGATATGAGGACAATTCGCCAGTCAATTTTGCCGATCAACTGGAAGGAAAATACCTGCTGATACACGGCATGGCCGATGATAATGTCCATTTTCAGCACACGGCGGAAATGGCGAATCAACTGATTTCCAACAACAAACAGTTCGACACGATGGTGTACCCCAACCGCAACCACGGCATCTCGGACCCTAGCGCCAAGATTCACCTGTACACGCTGATGACGAAGTTTTTGAACGAAAAACTGAAGGGGAAGAAGGATGGGGAGGTGGCAAAACCTTGAATTGGTGTTTGGGGTGTCGTGTTTGGTGTTTGGGGGGCTCCGGGTTCGGCAGTTGAAATTTGTTAGCCGACGCGCCGGTAGACGATAGAAATGCATCTATCTGTGGTCATGAAAGACTTAGCGAAGAGGTGTCATTTGCGACGCAGGAGCAAGTGACATCTCGTAGCGGAGACTTACTGGGAAACGGCCGTTTCGAGATGTCACCTCCTTCCTTCGTCAGGAGATAACACCTCTTCACTTCGCAATGGCCTAGAGGCGAGAGATAGGCTAAAATCAAAAAACGATGAAAAATCTGCTTCCATTTTTTCTGCTCTGCTTTGTTTTTTTATCAAAGCAAACGCTATTGCCCGCCCAATCCGACAACATATTTATTTCATTATCGGGCAGCGGAACTACAGGGACAATCAGAGCAAAAAGCATTTTCGGAATGAACAAGGTTCATTTTGTGATTTCCAATACATTGTCTCGGGAAAAAACAAATTATACAATAAGGTTTATCAGGAGTGAATTCAGGCTTAAAGCCCACCCCTGGATGACCATGCCGGATATGACTTCTTATGATGCCTGCGGCGGGAACGACGCTGCCATTCGACCCTTTGATTCGCTTCAAGGTTTTTTGTATGTTCCTCTTTATAATTTATACCTCGACGATACATTCCGGATGAGGTCGTTTGTAACCACCGGCGGTAAGATAGATTACCGTTTGGTTTATGCTGTTAGATATGGCTTAGGCACAGCTGATACGTTCATTTATTCTCCTACAATTCAAATTGGCGTCCCTCCTGCTACCCGACAGGACAGGGCGGCATTGCGGTATGTAATTCAGGAAAAGTCCACCTGTGGAGAGTTGCAATATTTCTTTGCGGATGCTGATATGACTACATTGCGTTGTTTGTACGTTTATGAATACCTCGCTAAAAATTTCCCGGATTCTTTGCTGGGGAAGGCATCTGCACACAAAATCGCATTAGTCAATTGTTTAATGAACAATCAGGATTTAGAGGCATTGCCGAAAATGAAAGCGGCAGTCATAAAAACGCGGGATATGCTGCTAAACTCCGGTATATCTTATTTGCAGGATCGTGCCAGTGAATTGGTTTGTGTGAACAAATAGGCCGCTATTGTGGTAATGTTGCTTTCTTCGCCATTACAAAAACAGATGACCGGGTTTTCTCTTTTTCTGCAAGATGAATATGCGCTTTATTAGTAGGTAAAATAGGCGGTCATCTCAAAAAAAACCACACTATGCATGCATTTTTCCGCACCAGCCTCCTCGCCTGGGCTGCCACCCACCTGCGGCCCATGCCCTGGAAAGGCGAGCGCGATCCGTATAAAATCTGGCTGTCGGAAATTATCCTGCAACAAACCCGCGTGGAACAGGGACTGCCGTATTACGAGAAATTTGTAGCCGCTTATCCGACCGTGACCGATCTGGCAAATGCGCCGGAAGACGAATTGCTCAAACTTTGGGAAGGCCTGGGCTACTACTCCCGCGCCCGAAACCTGCATTTTACGGCAAAATATATCGCGGGCGAACTGGGCGGCCATTTCCCCGACAGCTACGAAAACATCCGGGCACTGAAAGGTGTGGGCGACTACACGGCGGCGGCCATTGCGTCGTTTGCGTACAACCTTCCGCATGCTGTGTTAGATGGAAATGTGTACCGGGTACTGGCGCGTTTTTTCGGTATCGAAACGCCGACGGATACGCCTGCGGCCAAAAAAGAATTTACACTCTTAGCCAATGCGCTGCTGGACGACACGCAACCCGGCGTGTTCAACCAGGCTATGATGGATTTTGGCGCAACACTGTGTACGCCCAAACAACCCGGCTGCAAAGCCTGCCCGTTGCAAACGCAGTGTGTGGCCTGGCAGATCGGGAAAGTGCAGGAATTGCCGCTCAAATCGAAGACGTTGGTCAAAAAAGAACGCTTTTTCTGCTATGCGGTGTTCAATGCAGGCCCCGACGTATTTGTCCGGAAACGCGCGGAAAAAGACATCTGGCGCGGCTTGTTCGAGTTTCCGGCGCTGGAAGGACTGACCATATCGAGTCTGCCGGAAGGCCCTGCGGCGCTGCACCAATGGCTGCGGGAGCAGTTTTTCCCCGACGGTCATGCGCCCGATTTCAGCGTCACCCATGTATCCAAACCCTACCGCCAAACGCTTACGCACCGGCAGGTGACAGCGGTGTTTATTGAAATAGACCTGCCCGCATTATTGCCTGAAAATACCAGCGCCGCGCCGCCTTTTGCAGGCACTTTGCGGCTGCCCAGAACCGATTTGAAAAAAAATATTGCAGTACCGAGGCTGATTGATTGGTATTTGCAGGAGAAAGCTGGAACTTTAAGTCTGTTTTGAAAGTGGCCGCTTACCCCGGCACAATAATTCTAATAAAACTCTGAACTTTTACTTTTAAAACACAATTCACAATTATGATTAATAGAGTAACCCTCATCGGCAATCTGGGCGGAGACCCTGAGATTCGCCACCTGGAAAACGGCACCGCAGTAGGTCGTTTTTCCCTCGCTACGAATGAAAATTACAAAGACAAAGAAGGCAACTGGCAAAAACAAACCGAATGGCACAATGTGGTCGTTTGGCGCGAATTGGCCGACCGCGCTGAAAAACAACTCAAAAAAGGTATGATGGTTTTTGTGGAAGGTAAAATTTCCTACCGCAAATACACAGGCCAGGACAGTGTGGAACGCAATGTGACAGACATTGTAGCATCGAACCTGCGCATACTCGAAAAACTGGAAGGCAGCGGCGACAGCCGTTTCCCTACCAGCAGTGATGCACAAATGCGTAGTTCAGGCGGCACTACTATGCCGGCTGACGCTCCGCCTGTGCCTGCCGAGGGCGATGATTTGCCGTTCTAACACGTAGTTTTCGAGGGGGAGTGAATTTCCCGGATTATTGACTTTCAAAACAAGCCTCCCCCTCGAAGTTCTTTTTTCATCTCATTTCGCACTTCGCCCGAGCGATGTTCTGGTTCCTGTTTGGCTTACTGTTGTACTTTTTTGTCACTTTGGCCGAACGCGCTTTAGTGGGTGTTTCGCCGCACGATCTGGATCAACTGGGCCTCGACGACAGCGCTGCTGCCCAGCGCGCTTACCGCCTCGGGCAGGAAGGTATTCGCCCGGCCCTGGCTGCTTTGTTATTGGCCCGGCTGCTGCTCATCGTATTGCTGGTGGTAGCAGGTGTGGCTGCGCTCATCCGCTCCAGCGCGGTTCACACGATACTGTACAACGCTGCTTCCTGGATAGATTGGCCCGGCTGGCTGATCTGGGGCATCGCAGGCGCATTGCTGTCCGCCCTGTTTGGCTTGTTGTTCTGGGGCGTCCAAAAGATTGATCTTCAGGGAAATAGCAGTGCACGCGCTACATTTATACTCCAGCGCCTAGGGCATTTTATTCAGTTCTGGAAAACCTTGTTCAGCCCGTTTTTGCTACAGGAAAAAGCGGCGGAAACAACGGACGACAACCCTGTTCAGGAGTTGGCCAACCCAACTATTTCCAGTGAAAAAAGGGAAATGGAGCTCCTGAAAAGTATCGTCAAATTCAGCGATGTAACGGTTAAACAGGTGATGCAACCGCGCTCGAAAGTTGTGGGAGTAGATTTCAAAACTACTTTTCACGACCTGCTCGCCCTCGTGCGGGAATCCGAATTTTCCCGCCTGCCGGTGTATGATGAGGACCTGGATTACGTGACCGGAATCCTGTACGTCAAAGACCTTTTGCTGCACCTCGACGCTGCCGACGATTTTGAATGGCAACCCCTCATCCGCACCAATGTGATGCTGGTGCCGGAAAGCAAACGCTGCAGCGAATTGCTGGAAGAGTTTAAACTGCAAAAAATCCACATGGCGATTGTCGTCGATGAATACGGCGGAAGTGCCGGTATTGTCACCATGGAAGATATTCTGGAAGAAGTGACCGGCGATATCCGCGACGAGTTTGATGAAGAAAGTGATATCCGCTACCGGAAAATAGACGAATACACCTACCTGTTTGAAGGGCAGACGCTGCTCAACGATGTCTCCCGGATAGCAGGGCTGGATGCCGCCATTTTTGATCCTGTGCGCGGCAATGCCGATACGCTGGCAGGGCTTGCCCTCGAAATCCGGGGCGATATTCCGAAAGTCGGGGTGGAAATTCCCTGGAACGGATTTTTACTGACGATTACGGCTGCCGATAACCGGCGCATCTCACAGGTTAAACTCAGCCTGCCCCGGGCCTGATGCCTTATGTGGGGACTGTTAAGCGCCTATTTCTTACCCTCTTTACACCTACTGGGATTGTGTCAAAAGTCTTTGGCGAAGGAATTTTTTATTTCGCACCAAATTATTGTCGCCAAACGCAATGTGAAAATTTGACAACTTTTTAAAAGTTGTCAAATTTGGTACCCGCCCCAAACATTATTTGGCGCTTTTTGGCTAAGATTTCAAACGCCAGACTTTTGACGCAACCCCGAGACACACATTCGCCAATAGAAGACATCAGGGCGCATGTGTTTTTTCATTTTTAAGCAATCCGGGTACCTTTACCTTGATTTAAAAGATAGAGAGATTCACTTGATTGTCAATGCTTGATGATCACCACAAATAACCAATAATGAGATTTTTTGAGTATTTGAATATTCGAGTATCTGACTGATAACGAATCATTTATACTCAAATACTCGAATACTCAAAAATTTAGATAACACAGTAATAAACTACTTATGTTGAAAAAACTCATCGCTCCGCTTTCGTTCATCTGCTTCCCTTTGTTGTTGGTTGCGCAGCCAAAAATTCAGTTGGTTGATTTTGCTTCCGGACTCAATGGCCCGGTTGATATTGCGCATTGTGGCGACAGCCGCCTTTTTGTGGTAGAACAGGATGGAATTATCAAAGTCGTTGATTCCCTCGGCGCGGTGCTGTCCACGCCGTTTTTGAATATCGACCCCCGCGTCAATTCCACTGCAAACGAACAAGGATTACTGGGCCTGGCATTTCACCCGAATTATGCCCAAAACGGCTACTTTTTTGTGTATTACACGCAAAATAATGGCGGAGACACCCGCGTATCCCGCTTTTCCGTCATGCCCGATAATCCGAATGTGGCAGACCCCAACAGCGAACTGACCATCCTCGAACAAGACCAGCCCTACAATAACCACAACGGCGGGTGCATCAAGTTCGGCCCCGACGGTTATCTGTATATCGGTCTCGGCGATGGCGGTTCCGGCGGCGACCCACAGGGCAACGGCCAGAAAAAAACGACTTTTTTAGGCAAAATACTGCGCATCGACGTCAATAATTCAAGCGTCGCCACGCCTTATGTGGTTCCGTCGGATAACCCGTTTGTGGGCAATACTGCTTACCTGCCCGAAATCTGGTCCTTGGGCTGGCGCAATCCCTGGCGCTTTTCATTCGACCGGCTCACGGGCGATATGTGGGTAGGTGACGTGGGCCAGGGCGACCGCGAGGAAATAGATTTTGAAGCGGCGGGCGTCGGCGGTCTCAACTACGGCTGGCGCTGTTATGAAGGCAACCTGCCTTTCAATACCAGCGGTTGCCTCGGCGCATCTAATTATGTCAGCCCTGTTTTTGATTTTGACAACTCGTCGCTGGGTTGCTCCGTCACCGGCGGTTTTGTTTACCGCGGCTCCAAATATGCCGACTTGTACGGCGTGTACCTGCATACCGATTATTGCAGCGGCCGCTGGTGGGCTACCCGCCGGAACAACAACGGCAGTTTTACATCCACCCTGCTCGGCAACCTGGCCGACTATCAATACAGCAGCCTGGGGGAAGACCGCAATGGCGAATTGTACGTTTGTCTGCTGTCTACCGGTAAAATTCAGAAAATCACGGAGATATGCTCCCCTTTTCAGGTAACCGCCACTAGTATTTACAGCCCTGTGTGCGACGGTTCTTTAAGCGGCTGGGTATTTCTGGATACCATGGGTACCAGTGGTAATGTGAGTTTTTTGTGGTCGAATGGCCGGGATGAAAAAGACATCGTTTATCTCAACCCGGGCACTTATACGGTTATTGCGACCAACGGCAATGGTTGCTCCCGCGTTCAATCTTATGTGATCGAAAATGCCAGTCCTCCTGCGCCTATTCTGCTGAGCGGCGACCTGGTGCTTTGCGGCGGCGACAGCATTCAACTGGCTACCTCGGATGCGCCTTTTGAATACAGCTATCAATGGCTGAACAACGAGACACCGATACCCGGCGCCACGGGGCAAACGCTCACTGTGACGGACCCCGGCGTCTATACCGTACAACATACCACAAACCTCGGCGGGTGTAATTCGCTGGTTTCCAGCACTGTAAATGTCGTAATGGATGTTTCCCTCGAACCTGAAATCGGTGTGGAAGGCGATAGTTTATACGCGCTCACGCCCTGCGACAACAACTGCCAGTGGCTCTTCAATAACGAAGCGATTCCAGGCGCTACCGGATCTTATCATATCGCCACCCAGACGGGTACCTACGAACTGGAAGTGACAACCGAAAACGGCTGCCAGCGCCAGTCCGACGGGATTTCCGTCCTGATCAGCGATGCCGTCACGCCCGCTTCGGTTCAGGCGTTTTCGCTTTCGCCCAACCCGACCAACCGTTCGATGGTGCTTCAAATGGAATTGAAAAAAACGGAACGCGTCACGGTCATCCTGCAGGACAGGCAGATGCGGCAGATTTTTTCACAAACGATGGAAAATCAAAGTGTTACAATGCCCATTGATTTAAATAACCTGCCCGCAGGAACCTATTACCTGCATATTCAGGTGGGCAATGAGCGGTTTGTGCGGAAAGTGGTGAAAACGTGAATAGTGAGTAGTGAGTTGTGAGTAGTGAGTGGCAACTCGTTAGGTGAATATTGAGTTCTTTCATCAAACAAAATGCCACTCACAACTCACTATTCACAACTCACTATTCACAATTCACTACTCACTATTCACTATTCCAGAACAATCTCGATCACATCCTCCACTTTCAGTCCCAGCAAAGTGGCGGCGCGGCCCATATTCACCGCGATTTCGAGAAAACCGGCGCTGTTGAACAGGCAGAGTTGTTCGCCGACGGGGACATCGCAGTAATTGTCGGAGAGTTTGGTGATCGGGTCGTTTCGTTTAAAAAACAAGGAAAATGGGCGGCCATTGGCGGCTTTTTCAAACAGATCGCGCCGGATATTCACGATGGCGTTGTCAAAATTGTCCACATGAATCACTGTGCCGCGAATGCGCCCCGGTGTGATAACCGGCTGAATACTAATGCGTTGCAGTAGCGGTGCAGCAAATTCGCCCAGGGTTTCAAAAGGCGCGCCGGCGGCTAAATGTGCGACGGCATCGGCGTATATTTTTTTCACGACAAAATGCTCGGAGGCATCTGTCGGCAGGTTGCGAAGGTCTCCGGGTTCGATGTTGTCGAACAACAGCGTCAGCAGGCCGTTGTCCGGCGCCAGAAAATAGTGGCCTTTGTAACGCGCCGCCACAAAGCGGAAACCCAGGCTGTACACACAATGCACGCCGATGAGGTGAATGGTGCCTTCGGGAAACTCCGACCAAATATTACGCACCACAAAAGCACCCTGCACGATGTCGAAGGGGGCAATGTGGTGCGAAATATCAACCAACTGTATGTCAGGGTTTCGACGCAGCAAAGCGCCTTTAAGCGCTCCCGCATAAAAATCCTGTGTTCCAAAATCGGTGGTCAGTGTTACGATGGGCATGACTGGAGTAGGGGTAATCGTGCTGAATGGGCGGCAAAGATAAGGCTGACAGCCTATACTTTTCGGTAAGTCGTGCCGACCACCAGTAAAATAAAGCCAATCAACAACATTTCATAGTTGTATTTCGACAATTCTTCCACGCGGACATAATGTACCAAAATGCCCAGGACGCCGATGAGGACGGCAATAATCCAAAGGGTTTTGTTGGGTGCGCTGGGTAAAAAAGTTCTGTTGGCCATGTTATTTTGATTTTAGTGCAATATGAATGGATACCGGGATATTCCGATAGCTCAATAATCTTTCTGTAACGGATTGGTTATCATTGCCTTTTGCAATTTTACTATTGACTCCACTCCGTGCGCACCCGGTCCCAGCGATGCTTCTTTAATGCCTGCACCAGATCAGCGGGTAGGCCCTGACCATCCGATGCCGCACAATTGCTTTCCACGTGCCGTACGCTGCGCATACCCGGGATAATCGTCGCCGAATCAGGCGTGCTCAAGATAAAGCGCAGGGCCATTTCCGCCATTGTCATACCCGACGGCAGGAGTGGCCGCAACGCATCGGCGCGATCCACGCTGGCGTGCAGGTTTTCGGGTACAAAATAAGTCGCCCGCCAGTCGTCGGCTGGGAAAGTCGTCTCGTGCGTCAGCATGCCCGTCAGCGAGCCTTCATCAAACGGGACACGCGCGATCACCGCCACATCCAGTTCTTTGCACAGCGGAAACAGCTGGTCTTCCGGGGCCTGATCGAAAATATTGTAAATAACCTGCACGGTAGAAATCAAACCCGTACGCAGCGTTTCGAGCACATTGTCAGGCTCCCAGCGGTTCACCGAAACGCCCCAGTGCGCTACTTTCCCTTCTTTCGTGAGTTTTTCAATGGCCGTTTTCCATTCGTCCTGATCATGCCAGTCGTCGTTCCAGACGTGGAATTGTTGCAAATCGATTTGTTCGACGCCGAGGTTTTTCAGGCTTTTTTCCGTGTATTCCACAATGTGTTTGGCGGGAAAGCAGTCTTTCAACTGAAACTCCGGCAGCGAGGGCCATTTAAAATTCATGGGCGGAATTTTGGTGGCAAAAACCAGGCGTTTGTCGCGGTGCTGCCGCAGCAAGGCGCCCAGAATCTGTTCACTTTTTCCTTTGCCGTAACCCCATGCGGTGTCAAAAAAATTGACGCCCAGTTCGACCGAGCGGTCGAGGGCGCGTTGTACTTCGTTTTGGTCGGTGCCGGTCCAGCCGGCGAGGCCCCACATGCCGTAGCCTATTTCTGAAACGGAATGGTTGGTTTTCCCGAAGCGACGATATTGCATAGGTGGTTATTCGTTATTAGTTGTAAGTTTTGATAATCAAGCGTTTGCAAAGAGTTTAAACCAATTTGCCTGATGGTTTATTTTTTATGTTTTGGTAAAGATAGCATATTGTGGTAAAAACGAACGGTCCGTCCATACTTTCGCATTACTCCTTCATCAGCACCAGCAGCGCAATGCCGTACACCTCTGTCAGGTGAAATGCCGTGCCCTGCGCATTCCATTCATCCGATTGCCACATCAGGAACCACTCGCCGCCGACCGTCAGGAAAGCGCCGAGCCAAAGCATCAGCCCGATGAACACACCCACGAAAGCATGGGTTTTGTGCTGTGCAAAATCGCCGGGGCCGGCCTTCCGGTGTTTCCAAAGTCGCCAGGCTCCGGACATACAGAAAAATCCGCTCAGGCCTTCTGTCCCGATTACGATCCAGTACAGAAAATGAATGAGGTAGGTATTTGTAATACTCCTCCATCGGTTGTGCTCCGAATACGTGTCAGACATGCCCGACACTTTTTCCATGAAGGTGAAATTGACATTGTAGTCGGTCACATTGGTAAAAAAAACCAACAGGGCGTAGCATCCCAGCATAAAAACCAGCATGGTTTGAGCTAATCGGATGATAGATGGATAGGTCATTCTATTACTTTGTGTTTGGAAATGTATTTCAGGTATTTGACTATTTCCACAAACTCTTCGTCCTTTAAATCCGTAACAGGCGGCATCTTGCTGTTGATGCGGAAAGCGGTTGAGTTTTTGGCAAATGCAATGATATTGGCATCGCTCCAGTATTCCGTGATGTTTTTAGGGTAATTGAATTCCGGGCCCATCTCGCCGCCCACATGGTTGATGGCATGACATTTCATACAGTTTTGGCTGTACAGCATGAAACCTTTTACCATGTCCGGGTTGTCAAACGGATAAGCGTTTTTGAACGCCTTATGGATGGACAACACTTTGATTTTCACCAGACTGTACGGATACACATAGCGATGGTCGGCCGGCAGGTAATCGTCCCAGACCAGGTAAAACGGAGCGAATTTTTCGAATCCGGGCGCCCATTTTTCCCCTTTAGCGGCATCCGTATCAGCCGATACGACATATGGCCTGTTTTTCCCGTACAAAAGTGCAAGCGGAGTCGTCGGTGTATAGCCATCTGTGCATTCAAAAAGGACAATTGCTTTTGCCGTGTCGAAATGGAAACGATCAAAAGCTGTTTTGAGCAGATCGGCCAAAGCAAACCCGATAAAGTCCTTTTCCTCGTTGTTGAAATGCGGGTCTCTTTTGAAATGGATGGTATCCTCCAGGGGCAATTTGCCTTGCGCAGCCAAAACGGGCAAATCGATAATAATTTGATGGTTGATGGTGTCGATGCCGGCCATTGCGGTCTCC
>JALHMA010000164.1 GCA_022844265.1 Saprospiraceae bacterium
TTGAACTGTTTGAGCCGAAAGTAATCTCGGAAGAAGCGTATGAAGATATGGAGCAATTGGTGCATTCCAAAGTGCTGGAATATGTCGTCCTGCCAAAAGAACCCGGGATGTACTCGCTCCAACCGGCGTTTTCCTTTTTTGACCCGGATAGCAATCGTTATGTGATCAGACCCTCACAAAAAATTGATTTTCAGGTCTCTGTCGGGAAAAACTATCAACCAAAATCTGCTAATCAGGATTCCGTTGCACTTTTGCTTCCCGCAACAGAACCTGCGCCGGAAGCCTGGAAGCGCTGGCTCCGCCCGGCGGTTTTATGGGGCGTTGGCGGCTTGTTGCTCTTTACTTTTTTGGGGATGATTTTCTGGAAAAAACAACATAAAAAAACACCTGTCTCCAACGACTCAGCCCATCCTGCGGCCGCTTCACCCAGGTCTTATCGCGATCGTTTTGCTTCTGTGCAGCCCTTGTTGCAGGCAGGGCAGGCCCGCGCTTTTTACGATGCCTTGCTCAAGTCGCTACAGGCCTACCTGAGTGAAAAAATTCATATTCCGCCCGCCCAGATGAATCAGGAAAATGTGCGCATTCGCCTGGCTGAATACGCGGTGCCCGCCATCCGAATCCAGACGCTACTGTCTGTCTGGCAAACCTGCGAACAGTCTGTTTATGCCGGCCAGACACAGGACGCACAAATGGAAAGCACCTGGAAAGCAACGGAATCTGTATTGAGGGAATTGGAAAACGATCTTAGGCACGGCGGCGGGGTGAAGCGCTGATATCAAGGGGTGTTTTGGTGTTTTCGTATTTTTGTGTTTTAGTCAAAGCCCCGCAATACACACATATTTCACTTCCAGAAATTCATCCAGACCGTATTTGGAACCTTCCCGGCCGATGCCGCTTTCTTTCATGCCTCCAAAAGGCGCCACAGTGGTCGCTACCAACCCGGTATTAACGCCGATCATACCGTAATCGAGCGCTTCGGCAACCCGGAACACCCGGCCAATATCGCGGCCATAAAAATATGCGGCCAATCCATAAGGCGTATCATTGGCTATCTGGATGGCCTCCTGCTCCGAATCGAAACGTGTGACCGGCGCGACTGGCCCAAAAATTTCCTCGTGCATAATATCCATGCCTGGAGTCACGTCCGCCAGGATGGTTGCCTCGAAAAAGGTACCCGACATCGAATGACCACCGGTGAGCAGGCGCGCGCCTTTTTTAGTGGCATCTCCTACAAGGCGTTGTACTTTATCCAAAGCCTCGGCATTGATGAGCGGGCCGATACTCACGCCCTGTTCCGTACCGGCGCCTACTTTTTGTTTTTGTACGGCGGGGATAAATTTTTCCAGAAAAGCCTCATAAACACCACTTTGCACCAAAATCCTGTTGGCGCACACACAAGTTTGTCCCGCATTGCGGTATTTGGACGCGATGGCTCCTTCCACTGCGGCATCCAGGTCTGCGTCGTCAAAAACAATAAATGGCGCATTCCCGCCCAGTTCCAGCGAAATCTTTTTCACCGTATCCGCACTTTGGCGCATCAGCAATTTGCCCACTTCCGTGCTCCCGGTAAAAGATAATTTCCGAACGGTCGAACTGTCTGTCAGCGTTTTGCCGATGGTAGCCGCATCCATTCCGGTTACGATATTGATGACGCCCGGCGGGAAACCGGCGCGTGTAGCCAGTTCAGCCAGCGCCAGCGCCGAGAGTGGGGTCTCTTCCGATGGTTTGATGACGACCGTGCAACCGGCAGCCAGGGCAGGCGCGACTTTTCGGGTAATCATGGCATTCGGAAAATTCCAGGGCGTAATGGCTGCCACAACGCCGACAGGCTGCTTGGTCACCAGCAGGCGCAGACCGGGTAGATGGGGCGGAATAATATCTCCATAAGCCCGCTTGCCCTCTTCTGCAAACCACTCGATAAAGGAGGCGCCGTAGCGCACTTCCCCGCGGGCTTCGGCTATCGGTTTGCCCTGTTCCAGGGTCATCAGCAAACCCAGATCTTCCACGTTTTCCAGGATCAGATCATGCCAGCGCCGCAAAATGCCTGCGCGGACGGTCGCTGTTTTGGAGCGCCAATCGGCCAGTGCAGCATCGGCTGCCGCAATAGCCGATGTTGTTTCCGCTGCGCCGCAGTCGGCTACCTCGGCAATTATTTCGTTATTGGCCGGATTGCGCACCGGAAAGGTTTTGTCCGATTGGGCGCCGACCCATTCGCCATGGATATAACTTTGGTGGCGCAGCAGCGTGGAATCTTTTAGAAATGCCATTTTGGGAGACGTTTTTTGTAGTGAAGTGTTGATAAGGGTTGATAAGGTTGATAACGGTTGATAACGGTTGATAATACAGCCGCTCGGAAAGGGTAAAGTTTCTTCATTTTCGAGCGGCTGTATTATCAACCTTATCAACCTTTATCAACCTTTCATTTGATCGCCACCGTTTGCCTCGCCCGCCAGGCCCAGAACAACGCAGCGCAGGATACCAGCGCAAAGGCGGCTGGAAGGCTCCAGAATTTGGCAATAAAACCGATCAGCGCAGGCCCTCCCAGAAACCCGGCCATGGCAAAGGTATTCATGGTCGCCAATCCTGCGCCAGGCGCCATGCCCGGTACGCGGGAAGAAGCGCCGTAAAGAACAGGGGCGCCCAAAGAAACACCTGCGCCCACCATAGCAAAACCCAGTAGCGCTACGCTGGTATTTTGAAAAATGACAGGCAGCAATAAACCGATGGCCGCCACGATCCCGCCGCCCATCAGTACAACCCGCTCGCCATATCGCACCAGCAGTCCATCACCTACAAAACGACCGCCGGCCATAAAAAATGCGTAGGAGGCAAATCCCCAGCCGATCATATAAGGTGGAGACGCCAAAACCTCTTTCATGTACACTGCCGACCAGTCGGCCATTGTACCCTCGGCGAGGTTGGTACAGAGACTGATAACAATCAAACTCCAGAGCAGGGCATTGGGGAATGTGAATTTTTTGCCGGCGTTCGCAGATTCATCTCCTTCCTGCCTGATTTCCCGCAAAAATTGCAGCGGCCTGCGCAACAGCAGCACTGTGGATACCAGTAAACCTGCAATGATGGAACTATACAACAGCGGTAAAACGCCCATGCCGGTGAAAATACTTGCCAGCGCCGAACCCGACATGGCCCCGGCAGACCACAACCCGTGGCAGGTGGACATGATACGTATTTGTTGCTGGCCTTCCAACATGGTGGAACAGGTATTCATGGCCACATTGGTAGTAGAAAATGCCGCGCCGGCAAAAAAAAGTGAAGCGGCCAACAGCCAGACGGAAGCGGCCATCAGCGGCGTCACAAATAATACTGCCGCCATAGCCAAGGAAAACAGCGCGGTTTTGGGCGCTCCGAACCGGTGTAAAATAGGCACGGCGAAAGGGTTCATAATCGTTACGCCCGCAGGGAGCGATAAGAGAAGTAAACCCAGCTGCGCTTCATCCAGTCCGAACTTTTCTTTTACGAATGGAATCAGGGCCGACCAGGTGCCATACAGCAACCCGGTAGCGGCAAAAACAAGCCCTATTGAGCGGGCAATATGATGGCGGTAAAAACTTGTAAAAGCCCCCACGCGCATTAGTCAACTTTAGAAAAAGTGACGTCCGAACCCGGGCGTAAAAAGAGAATCCCTGTGGTACAAATAGTATCGCCAATTTGAAGGCCTTCTGTAATTTCGATCATTCCAGCCTGGCGTACCCCGGTTTTTATGGTGACAAACTGTGCTTTGCCACCTTTGCTAACAATTACTTTTTTATCGCGGGCTTGTGGTATAACTGCCTGATTTGGAATCAATAATGCTTTCTGTTTTTCCCCCAATGCCAGATTTACCTCTGCGAAAGAGCCGGGCAGCAGCCCTTTGCCATTCCGAACCAATGCCCTTACCCGCAGGTTGCGGGAGTCGGCCTGGATACTTTGTTCGGTAGCCTGTACCACAGCAGTGTAGTCGGCAGCGCTGCCTTCTACTTTAAATGTGACCGTTTGTCCGGTTCGCAGCAGCCGACTGTATTTTTCAGGCACGGAGAAATCCAGTTTGAGCGCGGTTGCCGAACGAAGTACCGTCACTGCCGTAGCGGGCGTCACATAGGCGCCCGGGCTGATATTCCGCAGTCCGATGATGCCGTCGTAGGGCGCCCGGAGTTCCGTTTTATCAATATTGATTTTGGTCAGTTCCATCTCGCTGCGCAGGGTCTGCGTTTGCAGCACGGCGAGGTCGTACTCCTGCTGGCTCACCCCTTTCACTTTGAGCAGGTCGGCCAGTCTTTGTTCGGTGATCTCCGCCTGTTTTATTTGGGTTTCCAATTTGCGCAGTTGCGATTTCAAGTCTTCATCAAAGATTTTCAACAACAACTCTCCCTTGCGGACGCTGCGCCCTTCCGGTAAATTCAGGCGCACGACACGGCCGGAGGATTCGGGGTGTAGTTCCGTTTCTTCAGCAGCCAGAATGCTGCCGCTGGTAGTGACATTTTCGGTTAAAACACTGGGTTTCACTGTAAAACCTTCTACAGCAGATACAACAAGGCCGGACTTTGCAGCGGCAGGACCCACATCCGCTTTTTTATCTGATTGATGACAGGCAGCAAAGAGCAACAGGAGGGAAAGCAGGGAGATGTATTTCATGTTTATTGAATCAATGTTCGCAAGAATTGCAAGAATAGCGTTTTAACACGAAATGAACGATGTGGTTGGACTAAAATAAAAAAAACCCTCCTGACAGGAAGGTCTTTTTGAATGCGCTTTGCCTTTTACGTTAGTGTCTCAGGCTGTTGAACGGCCGCATTTCTTCACCGAGCCAGTTGATATTCCATTCATCGACTGTGATGATGCGTTTGGCCTGACGGGTCATTTTACGACGAAGATAGGCCATTGCAAGGCGTGGGGATTTGCGCCATAAGCGGCGGAATTTATAGATACGTCGAGCCATTGGGCAGAGTAGTTTGTGTGATTATTAAGAATGGGTTAATTCATTGATTACAAATAAATTAACGCAGGTTAAACCGATTAAGTTTCTGCCTCCGGGATAATTTTTAGTTAAACTTTTCAAATGTCGCAGATTTCGTGTTTGGTTTTTGGTGTTTCGTGTTTGGGGCGCTTCGCCCTTGGCCCGTGTATGGTGTTTCGTGTGTGGTGTTTCGTGTTTAGGGCGCTTCGCTCTTGGCCGTTTTGGTATTTCGTGTGTGGTGTTTTGGCCACTTCGCCCTTGGCCCGTGTGAGTAGTTTAGGCGATGCACCCCAAACACGAAACACCACACACGAAATACCAAAACGGCCAAGAGCGGAGCGCCCTAAACACTAAACACCATACACTAAACACCAATCACAACGTACCTTTACCTTCCAATTCCTGTCTTTACCTGAAATTATAAGTAATCAAGCAAAATTAGTTTTGGCTAAATTATTTGTAAATGATTGATTATCAACACAAATAACCAATAACTAATAACGAATAACTACTTAACCATGCCTGACACTTTGTCTATTGTTATTCCCGCCTACAACGAAGAGCGAACCATCCATCGAATCCTCGATAAAATAAAAGGGGTGGAACTGATTGGCGGCATACAGAAAGAAATTATCATTACCAACGACTGTTCAAAAGACGATACGGAAGGCGCCATCAAACGTTATATGGAGGCCAATCCGGAACTCCGGATTCGCTATCAAAAACACGAAGTGAATAAAGGAAAAGGCGCCGCCTTGCATACCGGTATTCAGTATGCTTCCGGACAATACATCATCATTCAGGATGCCGATCTGGAATACGACCCGGCGGAGTATAACATCCTGTTGCGTTCCATTCTGGATGGTTATGCAGATGTCGTCTACGGATCCCGCTTCATGGGTGGTCGGCCGCACCGTATTTTATTTTTCTGGCATAGCATCGGAAACAAGTTTCTGACGTTTACTTCCAATATGTTTACCAACCTGAACCTGACGGATATGGAAACCTGCTACAAATTATTCAAGGCAGATATTCTGAAAGGGTTGAATCTCCGGGAAAAACGTTTTGGCTTTGAGCCGGAAGTAACCGCTAAAATCAGCCGCATTCCCGGCATACGGATTTATGAAGTTGGTATTTCATACTACGGCCGTTCTTATGCCGAAGGCAAAAAAATCGGCGCAAAAGACGGGTTTCGGGCTATTTACTGTATCCTGAAATATAACCTTTGGGCAAAATAACAACATGCTGAAAATCAAGGTACTGGATCAATATTTTATTCGGCAATACCTGGCTACAGTGCTTTTCTCTCTCCTGATTTGCACCCTGATAACCGTGGCCATCGATTTCAGCGACAAGGTGCAATCCATCATTGAAAAGCCCTGTACCTGGAAAGATATACTGGCTTATTACACGGGCTTCACACTCCACATGGCGGGTTTGTTACTGCCGCTGTATACCCTGATTGGCGTCGTCTTTTTTACGTCCCGATTGGCGTTTAACTCCGAGATATTGTCGGTGTTGAATGCGGGAGTCAGTTTTGGCCGTTTGCTGCGCCCATACATGATAGCCGGCAGCATCGTCGTTGCCGTACACCTGCTGCTCAACCACGTGGTCACTCCCTATACCAACGTCTGGAAATTGTATTTTGAAAATACGTTCGTCTGGACGGATCAGGAAAAAGGCCGCAGCTCCAATGTGCATTTCCTGGTGTCGCCCGATACAAAAGTGTATATCCGGGGGTACAATAAACTCAACCAATCCGGCACCGGGCTGCGTTTGGAAAAATTGGTCAACAACCGTATTGCGAGTATTCTGGAGGCTGATAACATGAAATGGAAACCCGACATACAGCGCTGGGAACTCAACAATTATTCCGTGCGCACATTCGACGGACTTCGGGAAAGTTACAAGCGTTACAACACCCCGCTCGATACAGCCATTAACCTGGCGCCACAGGATTTTGTTTACTACCAGAACCAGAACCAGGCGATGACAACCGGCGAACTGCTGACCGCCATCGAGCGCGACCGAAGCCGCGGTATTGCCAACAGAAGTTACGAAATTGAAATGCAGCGCCGCACGGCCGATGCTTTTACCAATATTATCCTGACCATTATCGGGTTGGCTGTGGCCGGTCGGAAAGTACGCGGCGGAATGGGCCTGCACCTGGCATTGGGCATCGGCATTGGAGCCTCGTTTATCCTGTTGTCCAAATTTGCCGTTTCCTTTGCTATCAGCGGCACGGTTCCGGTCATCCTCGGTATGTGGATTCCCAACATATTCTTTAGCATTATTGCGATCTGGTTAGTCAGCAGAGCACAGAAATAAGTAAAGGGCAAATTGCAACAGGCAACTGCTCAAAATAAAATTAAACATGCGTAAAAAGTCATTCCGCTCCCGTTTAGCCTACATCCTGATTGCAGCACTGCTGCTTTCAACGGTTTTTGTTACGATTCAACCTTTTTTACCGTCTCTTCGGAAGGAAACACCGCCGCCACCGCCGCCGGCCGTAACCGTGCCGCAGGTAGCTGTGCCCGATTTTAATGCGGATTCTGCCTTTCTGTTTGTTCAAAAACAAGTGGATTTCGGCCCAAGGGTGCCCAACACCGCCGCCCACCAGAAATGTGCTGCCTGGTTTACCAAAGAATTTAAACGGCATGGCTTCACGGTTGTAGAACAGGCCTTCAAAGCCGTGCATTACAAGGGAACTACTTTCAATGCCGTGAATATCATTGCCCAGTACAAACCGGAAATGTCCAAACGCATTTTGCTGGCAGCGCACTGGGACAGCCGTTTTCAGGCGGATAAAGACGAAAAAAACCAGAACAAACCTATAGATGGCGCAGATGATGGCGCCAGCGGAACAGCCGTTTTGCTGGAAATAGCCCGGACACTGGCCGCTCACCCGCTCGATGTAGGGGTCGACATCGTTTTTTTTGATGTGGAAGACCAGGGAGACGACGATGGCGCATCCGAAACCTGGTGCCTTGGCTCGCAATACTGGGCCGCCAATTTGCACCGCCCGGGTTACATGCCGTACACGGCAGTACTACTCGATATGGTGGGCGCCAAAGGCGCCAAATTTATGAAAGAAGGTATTTCCATGCAGGTGGCGCCGCAAACGGTGGATAAAATATGGAACCTGGCCGCCTCGCTCGGTTACGGCGCGTATTTCGATCCGACAGAACGTTCCGGTATTACGGACGACCATGTCTTTGTCGTTCAGCGCGCCCGCATCCCGATGGTCGATATTATCAGCACCCCGAATGAAGGAGACGATCCGTTTGGACGGCATCACCACCGCCATGCCGATAATATGAATGTGATCGACAAAAACAGCCTGAAGGCTGTGGGGCAAACCATGACGGCTTTTGTTTATCAGACGTATAATGGGGTGCTTTAGGCGTGTTTAGTGTATGGTGTTTGGTGTTTAGGGCGCTTCGCTCTTGGCCGTGTTTGGTATTTAGTGTTTGGTGTTTGGGACGCCTCGCTCTTGGCCGTGTTTAGTATTTAGTGTTTGGTGTTTGGGGCGCTTCGCTTTTGGCATCCATGAGTACTAGGCTAAGATACCCACTAAGCCTCAAAAACACCAAAACACGAAAATACAAAAACACCATACACGGCCAAGAGCGAAGCGCCCCAAACACGAAACACCATACACCAAACACGTCCTACAGCAATTCCCTCAAAATGCGCCGCACCAGCCCCGGACCTTCATACACCAGTCCGCTATAGATTTGCACCAGATCAGCCCCCGCCTGTAATTTTTCCAGCGCTGAAGCAGCCGAATCGATGCCGCCGACGCCGATGATGGCAAGATCCGGCCCCAGTTTTTCCCGCAATATGCGAATTACGGCTGTTGAGCGTTCGCGCAGCGGCGCCCCGCTCAATCCGCCCATTCCAATCGTTTCCAGTTCATTTGCCGGCGTCGTTAAATGTGACCGGGAAATAGTGGTATTGGTGGCAATAACGCCTGCAAGACCTGTAGCGCGCACAATTTCAGCCACCTCTGCCAATTGTTCGTCGCCGAGGTCGGGCGCAATTTTCAGCAGGATCGGTTTGGGTTTGTTGTTTGTCCTGTTTTTTTCCTGCAACAGCGATAACAGCCGGGTCAGGGGTTCTTTTTCCTGCAATGCCCGCAAATTGGGCGTATTCGGAGAACTGACATTGACTACAAAATAATCGACCCAGGGAAACAGGGCTTCAAAACACAGCAGGTAATCCTGTTCGGCTGCTTCGTTGGGGGTGTTTTTGTTTTTTCCAATATTTCCACCGATAATAATACCATCAGGGGCGCCTTTTTCGCGCAATTTCCGCAGTCTATCCACCAGGGCGTCCAGGCCTTCGTTGTTAAAACCCATGCGGTTGATCAGCGCCCGGTCAGCCGGCAAGCGGAACAAACGGGGAAGAGGATTGCCCGCCTGGGCTACCGGCGTGACGGTACCAACTTCGATAAAACCGAAACCCAGACAGGCCAGACCTTCAATATGTTTTCCGTCTTTGTCAAAACCCGCCGCCAAACCGACCGGATTGGGGAATGCAAGGCCCAGGATATTTTTTTTCAAAACGGCTTCCGTTTCGCAAAACAATTGGCGCAGCAGCCACCGAACGGGTGGAATGGCTGCGGCAGTATCCAGCAGAAAAACCGTTATCCGGTGGGCTTTTTCAGGAGAAAAAAGGAAAAGAAGTGGCTTAAAAAGTGCGTACACGGCTATAGAGTGGGACTGGGTGGCAAAAACGGCCTAAAAGTACAGTTTCACCCCGGACATTTACACGAAATAAAGTTTCGCCGTACTGCGTACCTTTGCAGTTCTTATGGTACATACAGTGACAGAAAAGATGGACAAACAGGATATTCGAAGCCTGAGCCTGCCTGAACTGGAGGCGCTTTTTGCCTCCTGGGGCGAACCGCGTTTTCGCAGCAAACAGGTGTACGAATGGATATGGTCGAAGGCCGTGACCGATTTTGACTCCATGTCCAATCTTTCCAAAGATTTGCGCACAAAACTGAAGGAAAACTTTAGTTTTAACACCCTTTTTGAAGACAAAACACAACACAGCGATGATGGTACCATCAAATCCCGTTGGGTCACCCACGACGGGCACCGCATTGAAAGTGTTCTGATTCCCGTACCTGCCGACGAGCGTTTTACCGTATGCGTCAGCACGCAGGTAGGTTGTAGCCTGACCTGTACATTCTGCGCGACGGGCCGGATGGGCCGCAAACGCAACCTTTCAGCCGGGGAAATTTTTGACCAGGTAGCAGGCGTAAACCGGCAAAGCATTCAAAGTTTCGGACGCCCGCTTTCCAACGTGGTGTACATGGGCATGGGCGAACCTTTGCTGACCTATTCCAATACCATGGAAAGTATCGCGCGGCTTACCTCTCCTGCGCCGACGGGACTCGGCATGGGCGCCCGACGCATAACGGTCAGCACGGCCGGCATCGCCAAAATGATCCGCAAATTAGCCGATGACGGCTACCGCTCCAACCTGGCGCTCAGTCTCCACGCTGCCGATGACAAAAAGCGCAATGAAATCATGCCGATCAACGAGAGCAATAATCTGGCTGCACTCATGGAAGCGCTCGAATATTTTTACGAAAAAACAAAAAACCGGATTTCCTACGAATACATCGCTTTTGAACGCTTCAACGATTCGCTGGAAGACGCCGCCCGACTGGTGCAACTTTGCCGCCGCAGATTCCCTGTTCGGGTTAATATCATTGAATACAACCCGATCGAGGGCACCACATTTGAAAAATCGGATGAAAACCGGCTGAATCTTTTTGTGGCCTATCTGGTCAAGGAGGGGGTGACGGTGACGGTTCGCAGGAGTCGGGGGAAAGATATTGATGCGGCTTGCGGGCAGTTGGCAAATAAGTAAAATGAGTCAACCCTAGTTTGGGTGCGAAAAGACTGCGAAGCAGTCAAATCTATGTGTTCTACAATAACCATAGAGTAATTTTACCACATAGGCACATAGATTTCCCACATAGAACACATAGTTTTTAGAGTACTCTACGCTATGTGTTCTATGTGGGAAATCTATGTGCCTATGTGGTAAAATTACTCTATGGTTATTGTAGAGCACATAGATTTGACTGCTTCGCAGTCTTTTCGTGCCCAAATTAGGGATGGATGACTCATGTCTACTTAAGCATGTAACAACCGCAGCGCCTCCCGCTTCGTCAACGGGGCCAACTGCGTCGTCTCCACAAAATGAACCACCGCCTCCGGATTGGTTTTAGAATACTGTCGCAATGCCCAGCCGGCCCCTTTCTGGATAAAAAATTCTTTGGAATGCGCCAGTCTGCGGATATAACCGAACATCAGTTCCGCATCCGTTTTTTCTTTATAGGACAGTTGAAAAATCATGGAAACGCGCTGCAACCACATATTGCCGGAGTCCATCCAGCGCTCCGTAACCGGCCGAATCAGCGCCGGATGCGACTTGAAATGAAGCCCGGCTAATTTTGCCAGCCAGTCTACCGTATCCCACCAGGAGCGGGTACAAATGAGTGCTTCCAAAAAATGGATGAATTCGGGCGCTTGTTTTTTGAGCGCTTTTTGCACGGTTTCAAGCGCGAAATAGTGCATTTCCCGGTGGTCGTCCTCAAAACAAAGTTGAGCCAGCGTCTTTAAATCTTCTCCTTCCGGAATACCTTCTGTGGCGTGTATCTTTTTGGTGATGGCCATCCATTGTGGCATGCCCAGTCCAAAATATTCAAACTGATGCCGCATATAGCGCATCTGTTGCTGCGCGCGTTCCGGGTTGCCTTCCGCTTGAAAGGCATTGTAAACGAATTGAAAATATTCAGGAGGCGTTTTCACAAGATTAGCCACATGCTCATTTTTCGTAAAAAGTTAATCCCTGGCGTTGCATTTTCCTGAGTAAAGGGCTGCAGCGATAGCGGTCTTCCAGGTATTCGACATAGAGCGAGTCCAGTTTTTCAACAATGGTGGAGATGCCTATTTCATCGGCCCATGCCAGCAAACCTTTGGGATAATTCACGCCGCGGGTCATCGCCAGGTCAATATCATCGCGGCTGGCAATGCGCCAGTAGAGCGCATCGGAGGCTTCATTGATGAGCATGGCAATAATACGATTGGCTATTTCAGCGCCCAGGGTTGCATCTTTGACGGGTTCGGGCCAGAAGGCGCCTTCCCGGTAATCATAAAATCCGCGGGACGATTTGCGACCGAAAAAATGTGCATCCACCAAACGTTTTTG
>JALHMA010000165.1 GCA_022844265.1 Saprospiraceae bacterium
TTCGAGATAATATGAATCCGGGAGCGGTATTTTGAAATACCCTGCAGGGTATTGGGTTCAATCACAAAACCCAACTGGGTTGAAAAACGAATGGCGCGCAGCATGCGCAAAGGATCATCAGAGAAGGTTTTGCCCGGATCGAGCGGAGTTCTGATGATTTTTCGCTCCAGGTCACCCAATCCGTCAAAAGGATCAACAATCAGGCCGAACGAATCTTCATGGAGGTTGACAGCCAGGGCATTAATGGTGAAATCGCGGCGATTCTGGTCATCTTCCAGTGTACCTTGTTCTACTTCCGGCTTGCGGCTGTCCTCCCGGTAACTTTCCCTGCGCGCGCCGACAAACTCAATTTCCATACCTTCGCAGCGCAGCATAGCGGTACCGTAACGACGGTACACCACCACTTTAGGCGTCGGGGAAAGTTTGGAAGCAACCTGTTCGGCCAGCCGGATGCCATCACCCACACAAACAATATCTATATCCTTGGTGGGTCGCCCCAGCAATCTGTCGCGTACATAGCCGCCCACGACGTATGCCGGCACGTCTATTTCACGGGCACACAGGCCAACCAGTTGCAACACTTTGCGTTCGTGGGGTTCTATGGAAAACAGCATATTATCAAATTAGAGCATTAAACTCATCATCTCTTCACCAGCGTACACTTCCTCCACTTCATCTAAAATGGCAAACAGGGTATCCGGTTCCATTTCTGTCACCAACCGCGCCCGGTAGGGTTTGATATGCGGCAAATCCCTTAAATATGGGCCATAGTGGCGGCGCATTTCGAGCACGCCGAGTTTCGGGCCTTTCCAGGCGAGGCTGTCGCGCAGGTGTTGGCGTGCTGCGCGTACCCGTTCGTGAATATTGGGCGGGGGCAGCAATTCGCCGGTTGCGAAATAGTGTTTAATCTCGCGGAATACCCAGGGATAACCGATACTGGCCCTGCCGATCATAATACCGTCAGTGCCGTATCGGTTTTTATATTCCAGCGCTTTTTGCGGCGAATCGACATCGCCGTTCCCAAAAATGGGAATATGCATTCTCGGGTTATTTTTCACCTTGGCAATCCACTCCCAGTTGGCTTCTCCCTTGTACATCTGTGCGCGGGTGCGGCCATGAATTGTAAGTGCCTGAATACCAACATCCTGCAATCGTTCTGCTACTTCTATGATGTTGATAGTGGCATCGTCCCAGCCTAAGCGGGTTTTTACCGTAACAGGGTATTTTGTACTTTTTACAACGGCTTCCGTCAGCCGCACCATGTGCGGAATATCGCGCAACAAACCCGCGCCTGCTAAACGGCAGGCCACCTTGGCTACCGGGCAGCCGAAGTTGATGTCGATCACATCAGGGTTTTTGCCTTCGATAATCTCCGCTGCTTCAATCATGTTTTCCAGCTGTCCGCCAAAGTATTGAATACCAATAGGACGCTCGTAATCGAATATTTCGAGTTTTTGAAAAGTACTCTTGGCTTCATGCACGAGGCCATCCGCACTGATAAATTCAGTGTAGACCATGTCTGCACCATGTTCTTTACAGAGTTTTCGAAAAGGCGGGTCGCTCACATCCTCCATTGGCGCCAGTAGCAGCGGGAAATCGCCCAGTTCGACATTGCCGATTTTGACCATCTATAATAATTTGAAGCGCAAAGGTACGGGAAAATAGCAAAGGGCAAAAACATGGGACATCCCGTTTAGCAGCTCGATGATTTTGACATCGGCTTTTCAGGCCTGTAATCGCAAGTCGTGTTTGGTGTATAGTGTTTAGTGTTTCGGGCGCTTCGCCTTTGGCATTTGTGAAAATTCGACCAAAATATCAACACTGCCAAAGGCGAAGCGCCCGAAACACTAAACACTATACACCAAACACGACTTGCGATTACAGGCCTGAAAAGCCGATGTCAAAATCATCGAGCTGCTAAACGGGATGTCCCATGTTTATCTATTGCCATCCGCACACAATGGCTCCCATCAACGCCAGGGTAACAATCCAGTAGCCGGCGTGAATAGCGATGTAGCGCCCGTTTTTGCGCTCAAACAGCGCATTAATGGCAATAACTGGCAAGACAAAAAAGATACCGCTGATGGTACCGTGTATGGCGCCGTGCCCGAATGTCCTGAAGTTTTGGCCGTACTTGGCCATCGTATCAGCCAGCCATTTGCCTGTATCGGAATTCGGATCGGCAAAACCGGGATCATTCATGAGCATCGAATAAACATGCGTCTGGTGGATAACAACCGAATTGAGGATCATGGCCAGGAGAAAACTAAAAAAGAAAGTTAGTCCGAAAATGAGCGCCATATTGCCCTTTTTCAGGTTTTCTTCCGTCACTCCGCTGGCTTTCATCCAGGCATTTGCAAACAAGACAGGACTGTACCAAAGCGCGCCTACGGCAAGTGGAACGAGTGCAGCTACAAGCATGGCTAACCAATTGATGTTCATAATAGAAAAGTTTTAGGTTAAGTAAGTGTTGAATTCAAGGTTCAAATGTAACACTTTTTGTTTTTTTTAAATTCTTTTTGTATCAACTTTTCTGCAATATTGTTGTTTGCATCGCTTGTTTTGACCGTGTTTGGTGTGTGGTGTTTGGTGTTTGGGGGTGCTTCGCCTTTAATATTGTTGGTATTTTGGTCAAATTATTACAAATACCAAAGGCGAAGCACCCCCAAACACCAAACACCACACACCAAACACACAGATAAGTTTACATTAAAATAACAATCACCTATTGCTTTGTCGCCAAAAACAGGTATACCTTTGCCGGTCTTAATTAAATAGTTAAACCAGGTAATTAATACGTGTCAGCAATAGCAGTCAGTACGGAAGAAACCATTCTCGAAGCAGCGCGGAAAGTATTCATGCAAAAAGGTTTCGCGGCGGCAAGGATGTGTGAAATAGCCAAGATAGCAGGGATCAACCAGGCATTACTCCATTACTATTTCAGGAGTAAGGATCGGTTGTTTGAGGTCATTTTTGCGCAACAATCGCAGAATTTTTACGCGAACATCATCTCCATTCTACATTCCGATGTGCCTTTTTTTGAAAAACTACGGCTGATGATCGCGAAGGAAATTGAAAAAATTAGTTCTGCGCCTTACTTGCCGATGTTCATCCTGAATGAGATGCACAGCAACCCGGAAAGGATGCAATGTAATGGATCAGTGGATCGGAATACCCATTTTTTCAAAACATTCAGCGATCTGGTAGAAAAAGAATACGAAGCGGGAAGGATCAGAAAAGTGTGCCCCCAACAACTGTTTTTATCTATCATGGGCATTACGATGTTTCCATTTCTGGCCCAACCCATGATCAAAATGGCTTTAGAGATTGATGGTAAGTCTTTTGAACAATTAATGCAGGAAAGAGCTGAACATGCCAGTGAATTGATCATTCGCTCCCTTCAGGTTTAATCCATTCAAGAACAGCAAAACAGCAGCGTTCCTTCATTTATAGCGCCATAACGAGTGAGCCCTCCTGGATAGACCCGTCATGGCTTTTTTTAAAAAAATAGTTTAACTAAATAATTAAACCAAAATACTAATCCGGTTGTTCGGTTTCAAAAGGTTTCACAACACAGGTCATCCGGCAAAATCTTCCACTCATCCCATGGAAATAACCGGTCATCAGAAAGTTGTTTACACCAGGCCTTATAACCCCTTACTTGTGGGGAAATAGAGGTGAGAAGCGAGAAGTGAGAGGTGAGAGAGAGCGTAAAAACCCGGCTTTACAACCAATTCTGATATAATCTCGTATAATTAATCGGAGCTCGCCACGGCGAGTTCACATAAATTAGCATGAACCGATTGTATTCCCATGTATTTATCACAAAGCAAATCTCTTTTTAAGCTAAATTTAGCGGTATGAACAAAAATCTTTTACGCAAAATTCGAGCATATCAGGCCCCTGACGATTTAAAGCGAGCCAACTTATACCCATATTTTCGCACGATTGAGTCAGAACAGGATACCGAAGTGATGATTGGAGGCAAACCCGTATTGATGTTTGGTTCCAACAGTTATCTCGGCCTGACCAACCACCCCAAATTAAAAGAGGCTGCCAACAGGGCCGTCCAACAATACGGAACCGGATGTGCAGGATCCCGTTTTCTCAATGGCACGCTGAAAATCCACATCGAACTGGAGGAATCCTTAGCCGATTACCTGAATAAAGAATCGGTACTGCTGTATAGCACCGGATTTCAGGCAAACCTGGGCGCTATTGCTCCTTTGGCCGGTCGAAACGACTATATTTTTATTGATGAACTGGTACATGCTTCCATCATCGACGGCACCCGATTGTCTTTTGGCAAAGTGGTGAAATACCGCCACAACGATATGCAATCGCTCGAACAGCAATTGCGCAGGGCGGAAGGCGACGGCTCGAAATTGATTGTCATGGACGGCATTTTCAGCATGGAAGGCGATATCGCCAACCTGCCAGGTATCATCAAACTCGCCGAAGAATACGACGCAACCGTTGTGGTAGATGACGCGCATGCTGTCGGGGTGATCGGACGGCAGGGCCGCGGCACCGGCGATCACTTCGGTTTGCACCATAAAGTGGATATGATTGTGGGCACTTTTTCCAAGTCGCTCGCATCACTGGGTGGATTTGTTGCTGCCGACCGGGACATGATCAACTACCTGAAACACAATTCCCGCGCGCTTATTTTCAGTGCCAGCATGACGCCTGCCGCCGCTGCCAGCGCACTGGCTGCCATCGAAATTATCAGACAGGAACCGGAACGAATTGAAAAACTCTGGCAAAACACCCACTATGCGATGGCCCAATTGAAAACCGCCGGATTTGAAATCGGTCATACACAATCACCCATCCTGCCGATTTATATCCGCGACGATATGAAGACTTTCAGGTTTGCCAAAATGATGGCCGACGACGGCGTTTTTGTCAATCCCGTAGTGTCCCCGGCCGTGCGCAGCACCGACTCGCTCATTCGTTTCTCCCTCATGGCCACGCATTCGTTTGAACAAATCGACCGGGCAGTAGAAATCATGTGGCGCAATGCACAAATCCTGGAATTACACGAACCGGTTTTGTATAATTAGAGATTGATGGTTAATGAGTTTATTGTCACTGAACTTTTTTGAGTATTTGAAGATTTGAGTATTCGAGTATAAATGATTCGTTATCAGTCAGATACTCGAATACTCAAATCTTCAAATACTCAAAAAAGTTCAGTGACAATAAACTCATAACCCATCAACCTCAACCATCAACATCTCAACATAGAAAAATGAACAGTACACTTCCTGCCACATCAGCCCCCGGGAATACGAGCTTGCGAATAGAACAAGTGAATGGTCGCCGCGCACTTGCGCAGTTTATCGACTTTCCACACGATCTGTACGCCGGCGACCCCAATTATGTTCCGGAGCTATTCATGGCACAGGAGGCGCTGCTGAACCCGAAAAAAAGCCCGTTTTTCCAGCATTCACAAGCCGTTTATTTTCTGGCCCGTTCATCCGAAGGAAAAATCCTGGGGCGTATTGCAGCCATTCGCAACAATAACTACACAGCGTTTACGGGCGACCAGGCTGGTTTTTTCGGCTTTTTTGATGTGGCAAATGATTACGAAGCAGCTCGACTGCTGCTCGATACCGCTTCCGACTGGTTGCGCCAACAGGGTTTCCACCGAATGATTGGCCCCGCCAATTTTTCCACGAATGAAACCTGCGGGGTACTGATTGAAAATTTTGAGGAACCGCCTTATATTCTGACGACTTACAACTACCCCTATTACGCAGACTTCCTGGAGCGATACGGCTTTGTCAAACATGTCGATTTACTCAGTTACGATATTCCACCGGAATACCTGACGCCCGAAATGGAGGACATTGCTGTCCGGCTGGAAGCCCGCCTGGCTCGGCGCGGTATTACCATCCGCAACATCAATATGAAACATTTCGACCGGGAAGTAGAAAGTTTTTTACCTATTTATAATGCCTCCTGGGATCAAAACATGGGTTTTGTGCCCATGACGGAAGCGGAAGTGCGGCAGATGGGTAAAGACCTGAAAATGGCCATCGACCCCGACTTTGTTTATTTTGCCGAAAAAGACGGACAACCGATCGGTATCGGTATCGTAATACCCAACCTGAATGAGATTTTTATCAAAATTCCACGCGGGCGGCTGTTTCCAACAGGACTGTTTCGTTTTTTGTTTGGGCGAAAATCTATTAAAAGTGTACGGGTGATCGCGCTGGGCATCCTGCCGGAATACCGCCGTTCCGGGCTGGATATGTGTATGTATGTTCGCAGTTTTCAGGTAGCCAGGCGCAAGGGTATACAGCGCAGTGAGGCATCCTGGATATTAGAAAACAACGACCTGATGAACCGGGCCTTAGTACAGATTGGGGGCAAAGTATTTCGAAAACATAGAATGTACGAAAAAACCATCTGAGCAATGCCCCGTATTCTGATCACCGGCGCCAGTGGATTCATTGGCGGTTATCTCGTAGCCACTGCGTTGGAGCGAGGTTATGATGTCACAGCTGCCATTCGTGCAGGTAGTGACCGTTCGCGGCTGAGCGATCCGCGCATTCGTTTGCTCGAATTGCCGCTTGGCAATGAAGCAGCCATGGCGCAGATATTTGCTGAAACGGGGCGTTTTGACCGGATCATCCACAATGCTGGCGTCACCAAAGCGCTCAGCAAAGAAGCATACCAGGAAGGAAATGTGGCCAATACGCGGCGTTTGGTGCATGCTTTGCAACATGCCGGTAACATTCCCGATCAATTTTTGTTTGTCAGCAGCCTGGCGGCTCTTGGAGCGGCTCCGGTGGACAGCACTATGATACACGAAGGACAAACGCCCAATCCCCTGACTTTTTACGGTGAAAGCAAATTCGAAGCGGAGCGCTTTTTGGCCTCGCTCGACGGTTTCCCCTGGGTCGCAGTGCAGCCCACGGCCGTGTACGGCCCCTGGGAACGTGACATCCTGACTTTTATCAAATTGGCGCACAAAGGCCTGGAAATGAGCATCGGACGCAACCCGCAGCGCCTGAGTTTTATACACGCCGAAGATGTGGCAGGCGCTGTTTTCAGCATCCTGGAAACCCCGGAAATCGCAGGCCGCAAACTCATTCTTTCCGATGGAAATGCCTACCGAACGGAAGACCTCGGCGCCGCAGTCCGGCAGGCGCTGGGCAAAAAAAATACCCTGAAAATACGATTGCCGCTCGAATTGATACGCCCGATTGCCGCTGTAACGGAAACAATCGGCAGGTGGCAAAACAAAGCGGTCCCCCTGAACCGAAATAAAATTGCCGAACTGGCAGCCGAAAACTGGCATTGCGACGCCGGCCCGCTGCTGGAAACAGTGCAATTCCAACCCAAATACGACTTGTACAAAGGTATGGTTAACACCGTGCAATGGTATAGGCATAAAGGGTGGCTTTAAGGTTGTTGAGGGTTGAGATTGTTGAGGGTTGAGGTGGTAGCCTTTGGCTTTAATAAACAGTTCAAACCAAGAGTTACCACCTCAACCCTCAACAATCTCAACCCTCAACAACCTCAACCCCTCACAAACCACCAAACCCACTTCCATCTTCCCCAAAGACCATTGAACTTCAATCCTTTTGCAATGACTACTTTTTTGAAATATTCCTGGGTATTTGTCTGGCTAATGACCGGCATCTCCTTAATGGCCCAGAAGACCACCTCTGTACACGGTAAAGTGCTGGATGCAGTGACCAATGAAACACTTTCCTATGCCACCGTGCAGTTCCCCGAAGCCAACCGGGGCGCCCGCACTGATATCGACGGCAATTTCAGTATCGAAGCACAGGAAAACGTCACTAAACTGCGCATTTCTTACGTCGGATATATTACCCAGACGCTCACTGTTAAAGCCGGCGAGCACAATGAAATTACGGTTTTAATGTCCGATGATGTCGTTAGTTTGAAGGAGATAGAAGTACGGCCCGACAAATACAAACGCAAAAATCCCGCCGTAGACCTCATTGGCGAAGTGTTTGCGCACAAAGACCAAAACCGCAAGGAAGGGCTGGAGTACTACAACTATGAAGCCTACGAAAAACTCCAGTTGGACATCAATAACCTGACGGATAAATTCCGCAACCGTCGGGCATTGCGCAAGTTTCAATTTATCTTTGAAAACGTCGACACCAACCAGGTGAATCAAAAAGTATCGCTGCCGGTCTACCTGCGCGAGCGCCTCCTGAACGTGTACTACCGGAAAAACCCCAGATCGGAAAAAGAATACGTCACCGGCGAGCAACAGGCCGGCCTGGAAGGTTATCTGGATGGCGACGGTATCTCTTCCTATCTGAACAATCTCTACCAGAATGTAGACATCTACGACGCCAACATCAGCCTGCTGTCGACCCAGTTCGTCGGGCCGTTGTCGGGACTTGCGCCGGCCATGTACCGCTTCTACATCATGGATACCATCGAGTACCAGGGCAGTCGCGTGGTGGACATCTTTTTTGCGCCGCGCAACAAAAGTGACCTGGCCTTTATGGGCAATATGCTGGTTTCCCTGGATTCGAGTTATGCCGTGCGGAAAGTACAAATGGGCATCTCGAAAGACATCAACCTCAACTGGGTGTCCGACCTGCAAATCGAACAGGAATTCGACTTTTTCGGAACGGGTAAAAACCGCCGCCTGATGTTGGTAAAAGATGATATTTCGATGAATTTCCAGATCATCAAATCTGAAAAAGGGCGAAGTATTCTCGGGCGGAAGTCTGTCTCCTACCGCAATTACCAGCTCAATCAGATACTGCCTGACAGCCTGTTCCGCAACAAGGTCACGACCGTTATCGACGAAACGTCCACCCGGCGCAGCGCCGGTTTCTGGACGGAAAACCGCCACGTACCCTTGTCCAATCGGGAACTGGGCATCTACAAAATGGTGGACAGCGTCCAGAACGTACCCGCTTTCCGAAGGGCTTCCGATATCGCCGTCTTGTTGCTGGCCGGTTATAAAAGCATCGGCTGGTTCGATCTGGGGCCGGTCAATACTTTTTACAGTTTTAATGACGTAGAAGGGTTTCGCCTGCGGGCGGGCGGGCGCACCAATCACAAATTAGCCAAAAACATGTTCTTCGACTGGTACGGCGCATATGGGTTCAAGGATGAAAAATGGAAATATTACGGCGGCCTGACCTACGCTTTTGAAAACAAAAAACCGCTCACCTATCCCATGAACCAGGTGACATTGTCGTACCAGAATGAAATACAAATTCCGGGCGAGGACTTGCAATTCGTGCAGGAAGACAACTTCTTGTTGTCGTTCAAACGCGGTATCAACGACAAAATGATCTACAACCGCGCTTTTCAACTGGATTATGTGCGGGAATTGCGCAAAGGACTGAGTTACACCTTGTCGGCACACCGTGTGGGGCAGTCTCCCGCCGGAAATCTCCTGTTCGATTACAGCGATTCTACTGATGGCTCCACCCAATACCTGGATGAAATTGTGTCTACCCATTTTGGTTTTTCCGTGCGTTATGCGCCTAATGAAAAGTTTTACCAGGGAAAAACGTACCGGATACCCATTCTGAACAAATACCCGATTATACAAGTCAACCTGAAAGCGGGTGTAAACCTGCTCGGAGGCACGTATACGTATCAAGTGATCACAGCGCGCGTGTCCAAAATATTCTACATGGCGCCGTTCGGGTTTTCGGACTGGACGCTGGAAGGTGGACGGCTGCTCGGCACGGTACCCTACCCTTTGCTGGAAATCCACCGCGCAAACCAAACCTACTCCTACCAGTTGCAGGCCTATAACCTGATGAATTTTATGGAATTTGCCAGTGATAAATACGTGGGACTGAATATTCAGCACAATTTCGGCGGCTTTTTCTTTAACAAAATTCCGTTCCTGCGCCGCCTCAAATGGCGCGAAGTGGCCAGTTTTAAAGGGCTGTATGGCGGATTGGATGAAAAAAACCGCCCCAGCGAAACGAACGGTCTGCTGCGTTTCCCGGTCGACGAACACGGGCGTACCGTTACCCAGACCCTTGAAAACCGCCCTTATATCGAAGCCAGCGTCGGCATCGCCAATATTTTTAAACTTTTCCGGGTCGATTACGTGCGCCGGATGACGTACACCGATTTGCCCAATGTAAGCAAATGGGGTATCCGGGCGCGGTTTAAACTGGACTTTTGATTTGGTGTTTCGTGTATGGTGTTTCGTGTTTAGGGCGCTTCGCCTTTGGCAATAGTGAGTAATTTGACCAAATTTTCACATAGTAAAAAAACACATAGGTCACATAGCCTAAACTACTCACGGTGCTGAAGGCGAAGCACCCCGAAACACTATACACCAAACACCATACACGGCCCAAGGGCGAAGTGCCCGAAACACCAAACACCAAACACTATACACGAAACACACCACCAATGAAGCATTTGTATACACTCCTCATCATTTGTTTCCTCGCAGCCCCCCTGGCCGCCCAGGAAGGCTACCCGCATCCGCCAGTCCCTGCTGAAAACCTGTTTTACATTCAACGCAGCGGCAACCATAACACCATCGTGTACGATGCCAACCTGACAAACGATAAAAAATTCAATGCCAAAAAACCGGTCAATATTTACTGGATCAGGTACACCCACGGCGGCGTGAAGGAAGACCTGACGTTTATACAACGCACCCTGGCCTATGGCGTGTCGTCAAAACGCCTGGGAGACAACCACTACGAATTTCACTTTGTTTCCTACGCCAAAAAGAAGTTTATCCTGTACCTGGACGCCGCCGGAAACCCCTGCGCCAAACTGGATGTAAACGGCAAACAAATCGTCATCCGCAAGATTTTTATTGCCATTGAGGAAAAATCGCGCTGGACCCTCGCGCCCAAAATAGAATACGTCGAATTCTTTGGCAGCGACCCGTACAATGGCAAGTCACTATATGAAAAGTTCTACCCGTGACAGTGTGTGGTGTTTGGTGTTTAGTGTTTGGGGGTACTTCGCCTTTGGCAGTGTATGGTGTTTAGTGTTTAGTGTTTGGGGTGCCTTGCCCAAACCACTCACGGTTGCCTTAAGCGAAGCACCTCTAAACACGAAACACTAAACACCATATAACGCCAAAGGCGGAGCGCCCCAAACACGAAACACTAAACACCAAACACCATCAGGGCAATCATTAACATTTTCAGATTCCCAAGAAAAATTTTACAAACAGCAATTTCAGAAAACATTATACTTAACAACGTTATTTTTTTTCGATTTCTTTCTGAATGTATAAACTGAATACATTTTGACAATATATCGATTTGTAGAATTTCATTCTACACTTGCATTTATATGAGAAATAAAAAATAAATTTGCCTTCCAAAGACAAACAATTAGAGCGAAACGTATTGTCCTTTTGTATGTCTGACGGCCCTCACCACCCGCGTCTGAATAATTCCTTTTTAGACATGTTGCCATCCTCCTGAAGGAGGGGAAACTGCTTCAGTTTTCTGCATTATCCGTATACCACTATTTATCGCTACCGGTTGCCCGACAGCAGCCGCATCAGGTTTGACACCATGCAAATAATAGAAGATGACCAGGCCCGACAACCGGGCCTCTACGTTCCACAATCCGAATCGGACGCATGTGGCATTGGCTTCGTAGCCAATTTGAAAGGCAATAAAAACCACCAGACCGTCTCGGATGCCCTGACCCTGCTGGAAAACATGGAGCACCGGGGCGCCTGCGGCTGCGAGCCGAATACCGGCGACGGTGCAGGTTTACTGATTCAAACACCGCACGAATTTTTCTTTGGCGAATGCCTGCAAAAAGGCGTTCAGTTGCCGCCATTCGGTCGTTATGGGGTGGGCGTGGTTTTTTTTCCAAAAGAAACCCGCTTGCGTGAAGAATGCCGCGACATTTTTATCCGCGCCGCCGACCATTTGGGTATGCCTGTAATCAACTGGCGTAAAGTGCCGGTCAATACGGAAGGTATCGGCCTGACAGCGCTTTCGGTGGAGCCTGAAATGGAACAGGTGTTTATCGCCTGCCCCGACAGCATTGCGCAACCTGACGAATTTGAACGCAAACTTTTTGTGCTGCGCAATTATGCTACCCACCTGATTCACAGCACCGTACGCAAAGACGAAATCGGTTTTTATATCGCTTCCATGTCGCACAAAACGGTG
>JALHMA010000166.1 GCA_022844265.1 Saprospiraceae bacterium
TGCTGAGCAAAGAATTTATCCAAACCAAATGGGTGTTTAAGGATTTCCTGAGCGGGAATCTGAAGGATGATACCGACGACGATATGCGGGATTTGTTCAATTAGGATTTTAATGGAACGCGGATGAGAGGGATGAGGGGTTGTGTCAAAAGGCCCAGCGGGCCTATATCTTTGTAGTAATGCCAAAGCATATTTCACCCGGCCCAGCGGGCCGGTATCTTTATCGAATAAATACCGGCCCACTGGGCCGGGTACCAAATTTAATCCGTCAGTGCTACAAAGATATAGGCCCGCTGGGCCTTTTGACACAACCCCTCATTTGTTTTGAAGGTAGATTTCGGATTCGGGCATGGACAAAAATTATTAAAAACCGGAGGACGTTGGTTATCTTTCGCCTTCTGAATTTTCGAGCCCATGAAGGAACAAAACAGTGTTTTGGATATCTTTTTCAAATTCCTGATGGAATATAAATACGATGAAAAAGATTTGGACTATTCGTTAGTAGATAAACATATCAGCGTGCTGAAAACCTTATCCAGCATTGGCAATTCCGGTTTTAGTTTATTCGATATTCATAAGCGTCAGGTATTATTTTATTCTTCCAACTTTGGGCAGTTGCTGGGTTATGCACGGTCTGACTATGAAAAAACCGGGCAGCAATTTTTTATTGACAGAATTCATCCGGAGGACGCTTTGAATTTAAGCAAATTAAGTGTTTCCATTTTTAAAATATTCAATGCCTTTTCACCTGAGGACAAACTCAGTCATAAAACCATTAGTGAGTACAGAATGCTCAATGCCCAGGGTAAATACACCCGACTCATTGAGCAATATCAAATGGTAGAGCTGGATAAAAAAGGGCAGTTGTGGCTCATGCTGGGTGTAGTAGACATCTCCTCGAATCAGGATGAAGACGTCATCAGTAAAGGCCAATTGTTAAATTTTAAAACCGGACAATTCATTTCCCTGGATGTTCCCCAGAAAGCGCAAATTGAACTGACCAAAAGAGAGATCGAGATTTTAAGACTTGTAAAAGTAGGTTTATTAAGTAAGGAAATATCAACAAAACTCTCCATTAGTCTGCATACCGTAAATACGCACCGGCAACGGTTTTTAGAAAAACTGGGCGCCAACAACTCCTTCGAGGCTGTGAATTTTGCTTCAAGATTCGGCCTCCTGGAATAGGATACTGATAAATCAGTATTGTACACCTTTTAGATCAGGCTGACCTTTGTGTCATCAAAAATCTAAACGAATATGATACGATTTACTTTACGGGCATTAATTGTGGTATTTACACTGCTTTTTTTCGCCTATCGCACACAACCCATCAGAAGTCCGGTTCAACCACCAAATTATTCTATCATACCCACCCTTGCCCACTAATACCTTTGTGCAGGATGTGGTGCTAAGAGTCAGGATGTGGCGCTTGTAGATTTTGCTGCATTTTTCAATCCAATTTTTTCATCGAACAACACTGTCCGGGAATGTGCCATTCGCCGGAGCGTGACACCTGTTTGCTCAAATTAAAATAATTGACATGAATACGTCCGTCAGAAGAAACGAAAAAATCACAGGCGTCTTTTTTATCGCCGCCACCACTTCTGCCATCATCGGGGTACAATACTATAGCCCGGTTTTACACAGCACTAATATTCTTGATAGCGCCCATGCGGCCTCCACACAAATTGCACTGGGCGCTTTCTTTGAACTGGTGCTGGCCTTCTCCAATATTGGCACGGGCATTATGCTCTATCCTCGCCTGAAGCGTTACAGCGAAAGCTGGGGACTCGGTTATAGTTTGTTCAGGCTACTGGAAGTGGTCTTTATTTTGATCGGATTACTCAGCATGCTCACCATCGTGACGCTGAGTAAGGAAGCCCTAAGCATGAACTCCGAAGCAAAGAAGTCGGTTCAGAGTATTGCCGGTTTGCTGAAACAGGTTTATAGCTGGGCCTTTATTTTAGGTCCTCATTTTATGCTCGGCATAAATACATTGATCTACTCCAGCATATTTTTCCTGTCCAAAATTTTACCCAAAAAACTAGCCGTTTGGGGCATAGCAGGCGCTGTCCTGATCTTGCTGGCAGCCGTTCTGGAAATTTTCGGGTATATCCCGCACTTCTCTTCCACCATTATTTTTCTGGCCCTTCCCATTGCCGTTTACGAAATGGTGCTGGCCGGTTGGCTCATCATTAAAGGATTTAACAAAGAGGCCTATACGGCCCTTTAGCACATCTTCCACACCAACTCTTCACATCAGTTTTCGTGCATTAAGTAAGTGTGCAAAATTAGTGTAGACTAAATTCTGTGCAAATACTTGATTATCAACACTGATAACCAATAACTAATAACTGATAACTACTTATGAAAGCCGTTGTTTATAAAAAATATGGTGCTCCGGATGTTCTGGAATTAACCGACATCCCAAAACCAAGCCCCAAAAAAAACGAAGTGCTGATAAAAGTTCATGCAACCACGGTAACAGCGGGCGACTGGCGTTTGCGCAAAGCAGACCCTTTTCTTGCCAGGATTTTTAACGGCTTATTTAAGCCTGCAAGAGTGAACATCCTGGGGTTTGAACTGGCCGGCGTCGTTGAAGCGGTCGGAGAAAAAGTTACATCATTCAAACAAGGTGATCCGGTTTTTGCCTCCTGCGGACTTCGGTTCGGAGGATACGCGGAATACACCTGCCTGCCTGAAAACGAGCTGATTGCTTTAAAACCGTCCAATATTTCCTTCGAAGAGGCTGCTGCGATACCGATCGGAGGCCTGACGGCTTTGCGGCTGCTCCAACAAGCCGGTATCAAGCAGGGCGACCAGGTCCTGATCTACGGCGCATCGGGAAGTGTGGGAACTTTTGCGGTTCAAATCGCCCGCGCATTTGGTGCGGAGGTGACGGCAGTTTGTGGCACTTCCAATGTGGACATGGTTGCTCGACTCGGCGCAAACCTGGTCATCGATTATCAAAAAGAGGATTTCACGGTAACCGAACAGCGATTCAATATCATTTTGGATGCTGTGGGAAAAACATCCAAGTCCGCATCAAGGCATTTATTAAAACCCGGCGGGAAATACGTGTCCGTCACCGGATCACCCAAGTCCGCTCCGGATGATTTGCTTGTATTGAAAGGGCTTGCCGAATCCGGGAAATTAGTGCCTGTTATCGACCGGAAATACACACTGGAACAAATCAGGGAAGCGCACACCTATGTAGAGTCATTCCGCAAAAAGGGCAATGTGGTCATCAAGGTAATTTAACCCATTACTCTAATGCGGAAAAATCCGCGTTCATCCGTCAAATCCGTGTTGCTATTATTCCTCCGAGGGAAAAAATCCGTGTCTCATCCTTTTCATCCGTGTACCTTCTTTTAAAAATATCCGGAACGAAACAACCCGGTAATAAAAACCCACGCCATGTGACCGAATCCAAAATCACAGTTTAAATATCCTCTGTTGGAATGAATTTGTCAAAAATACCTTATTTTGACACATCCAAAAAGCCTACTCCAACTACTGTGATTTTTAAACCATTCAAAACGAAGCAATTATGTTCGGTCAACAACGTCAGCAAGGTAGCGGATTCCGCATCTCCCCTACCCTCATCATCGCATTGGTCATGGCCGCTTTTACGCTGTTCAAGTATTACGGCCAAAGTTCTGTCAACGAAATTACAGGTGAAAAACAATACCTGTCCATGACGCCGGAGCAGGAAATCGCCATGGGACTACAAAGCGCCCCGCAAATGGCCGAGGAATTTGGCGGACTCAGCCGCAACCAACAAGCCACCGCACTTGTCAAGCAGGTCGGGCGGAGCATTGCCCAGAACTCTGCCGCCAAACAGACGCCGTACCAATACGACTTTCACCTGCTGGCCGATCAGCAGACCATCAATGCATTCGCGTTGCCGGGCGGACAGGTTTTTATCACGGAAGCCTTGCTCAACCGGCTGACTACTGACGGTCAAACACTCAACCAGGACATGCTGGCCGGCGTACTCGGCCATGAGGTGGCCCACGTGGTCGCCCGGCACAGCGCCGAACGTATGGCTCAAATGGAATTGGCGCAGGGACTCACCGGCGCTGTCACGATGGCCACTTACGACCCTGCCAATCCCAATTCAGCCCATATCGCACAGTCCGTTGCCAATATGATTTCGCTGAAATACGGCCGCGATCAGGAACTGCAAAGCGACAACCTCGGCGTGCGTTTTATGATCGAATCCGGCTACGATCCAGAAAACCTGATCGGCGTTATGGAAGTGCTGAAACAAGCCGCAGGCCCCAACCGCACACCAGAATTCCAGAGTTCGCACCCCGACCCCGAAAATCGCGCCGAGCGCATCCGGGAAGCAATTCAGGAGTGGAGGGGAAAACTGGGGAAATAGTTATTGGTTATCGGTTATCGGTTATCAGGGGTGGTAATTCCTGGCCACCTTATAAATCCGGAGCCAGGCGTTACCACATATGATAAAGGGATGAGGAATGAGGAATGAGGAATGACCGAGCGTGACGTCAGACATCCCGCTCGGTCATTCCTCAATCCTCATTCCTGATTTACGTCGGACATCCCGCTCGGTCATCCCTCATTCCTCATCCCTCATTCCTTAAATAATGGAGAATATTTTTTGGACAGGATTTAGTGATGACGAAAGACATGCTGCAATTGATAAAATTCAGAATGTAATTTCAAAATATGGGGACGTTGTTGATTTCCATCTCTTCTCGGACATTTCTATAAGTATGACGATTGAAATTGATGAATTCAAAATTGACAAATTATATGACGAATTGACAAAAATTATAGGAGTTCAGCAGTTCGAATACTTGAATTCAACTTCTAAAGCGGAAAGAAAAGTTTATTTGAATATTTCTTTTGCCAAAGGAACAGGCAACCTTAAAATTGAGGTCCCTTCCGTGCCAGGTTGACAATAGGAGAATATGCCATTTAAATCCTGCAATACTTTAGTCTAGTCGAAAGACTGGGTCTTCAGCATTCAAAAATCGCCAGCACGGTTATTGGAACCTCTTTTGCTTGGTTGGACTTACTGGCATATACTGTTGGAATCGCCCTTGTCGTATTTATTGAAAAAGTAAGAGGCTAATCCGCATCTCCACCCGCAAATGGCCTTTTTTGACACATTTTTGGTATGGCGACGACTGGAATGGCACATCTGGACTTTCCGCCTGTCAGGTCTTCCACCCCTTCCCACTTCGCCCAAGCGCAGTGGGAAGGGGTGGAAGACCTGACGAGACAGAAAAAACAACCTCAGCCAGACTGCTTGGACAAAATCAGCCAAAATTTAATAACTTTGTTCCAATTAGCAAGCCAAGATGTCTATGCAGTCGGAGCAAATCAACCGGTTATTTAAGCAAGCAAATACCCTTCAGTTGTTGCGGGAGCATAACGCATCGCTCATCCTCTCCTTTTTGCATACAGTTTTTGCAGAAGGACGCAATAGCATCGGGCAGGACGAATTGATTCCATTATTAGCCGATTATTTGCAGCAATTTGATGAAAAAGACGTGTTTGACGAATCGGATACCGAAACATCCGATCTATTTAGTCGCTACCGCAATAAGGCTAAAGCCTTGCTACGTGACTGGGAGGGTGTAAAAAAACGCTATCTGCGCGGTGATAACAACGCCGAAGGCCAATATGAATACAGCGTGACGGAACATGTGTTAAGGGCTTGGCAATGGTTAGAAGGGTTAGAAGCCCGGGATTTTACCGGCACACAATCGCGGTTCGACGATATTTTTGAAAAACTAAAACGTATCCTTGAAAACAGCCGCGAAAAAACGGACAACGAACGGATTGCCGATCTGCGACAAAAACAACTTGACATAGAAGCCGAAATAGCCGCTATCCAGGTTGGCAAAAGCCAGTACCGCCCCTTCGACAACACCCGCCTCCGCGAAGAATACGACGGCCTGCTGGAACAGGCGCGCGCTCTTGCTACCGATTTTAAAGCAGTGGAAAGCAATTTTGAACGCATCCGAACGAAGTTGCTGCGCCAATACGCCGCACAGGAAGGCAGTAAGGGCGCTATGCTCGGCGCTGCACTTGATGCCCGCGACGAATTAGACCGCACCCGGCAGGGACAGAGTTTTAACCACTTTTTTGAAGAGCTCCGAGACGCGCAGCGCTCCGGACAGTTTGAAGAAGGGGTTAAGTCACTCCTCGACATTATGAACGAACGACAGGTTTCGTTCACCAACGAAAACTTGTTGCTACGCCTGTACCGGCACCTGCTGCACGAGGCGCAACCTGTGTTGGAAGCCAACCGTCGCATCGCAGACCGCATCACGCGCATTGTGGCAGAAAACGCTTCGCACAACCGCCAGTTGCTGCGTCAACGCTTGGCCGAGGTCAAACAATTACTATTGCAACCCGCTTTTAATGAGGCTTTTACAGACACTGATCAGGCCTTCTGGGAAATGGATAGCCCGGAAGCCGATATCCGCCTGCCGTTGGAGAAAACGCTCAAACTACAGGCTGCCGAACAAAAAACGACCTTCCAACTCCCGCAAAAAAGTGATGACGCCAAGCCGAACATTCCAATGTCCGATGATCTGTCTATTATCCTTCGTTTGGAAAATCAAGTTACCGAAGCCCTCGAAACCGAAGTGCAGACCACCTTGGCAACGCTTACTAAGCAGTTCCCCATGAAGGAGGGCTTGTCGGAGTTACTGGCTTATCTGAACATCGCCGCACGCAACGGCAATCGGCATTTTTTTGACCCTGCGGAAGATGATTTGATCGCGTTGGATGTTGAAAAGGAACAATTTGCGGACGGACCGCGGGTATTTTTTGTGAAAGATGAATGATGCAAGAACTAAACCATACAGACCCCAGCATTGCCCCAACGGCGCAGCCCATGAGCTTCGCGCCATTGGCCATTCGTTTACTTAAAGGCGTGGTATATGAAGAAGAAGCCCGCTTTTGGAACGATCTGGTGAAAATACACGAACTGCCCCTGCGGCGGTATTTTGCCCAGATCGGACTGGACCTTATTGTGAATCGGCAAGAAGGATTTGCGTACCTACGCCAGGCGCAACAAGAGGAGACAGAGGCAAATCCCCTGCCCCGCCTCATGACACGACGCTCGCTAACGGTGGATCAGTCCATATTGTGCGTCTTGCTGCGCGAACACCTCGAAGACTATACCGTAAACGAAAGCGCCAGCCGCGAACCAATTTTGACCTTACGAGACATTCGCGGTATGGTGGAACTGTTTTTCCGGGAACGCATCACGCAACAGCGTTTTTTGAAAGATGTGAAGAAAACGGTGGAGGACGTGAAAAAACAGGGCTTCCTCGAAGAATTGAACAGCGGCGATACCAACCTGAACGATGACGAGCTTCGGTACCGCGTCAAACGCATCCTCAAAGCCTTTATCGGCCCTGACGAGTTACAGCAACTTGCCCAACAAATCGCCAACCTATGAATCGATCCGAACTGACGATTTTTTCAAACGACGCACAATTTGCGGGGTTTCGTTTAGCACGTTTTGAAGCGTACAATTGGGGCACTTTCCACAAAAAAGTCTGTGTTTTGCCGCTTTTAAATGAAAATGCGTTGCTCACCGGCGCTAATGGTGCAGGAAAAACCACGCTCGTGGATGCCATCATTGCACTGCTCAACCCCACACCGGAACGGTATTTTAACCAATCGGCTGGTTTTGAAGACCGCAAACGCACCCGCAAAGTGGAGGACTACGTGCGCGGCGTGTACGGTTACTCCGAAAAAAATCGCGAACAATTGCGCGACCTGCCCGACGAACAACCCAGCTACACTGTGCTGTTAGGGGTGTTTTACAACAACGACCTGCAACAATATTACACGCTTGCCCATCTGTACTGGTTTCGAAACGGAGAGTTGCAAAAGCGCTTTTACACTGCCCCCATCGAACTGAATATTGAAGCACATTTTCGCTTCGGCGGCGATATTCGCGCCTTTAATAACGCGCTTAGTAAAACACTTCAGGCAAAATCTTACGATAATTTCAGTGAATTTGCCGCTGATTTTCAGCCCAAATTGGGCATGCGAATACCTGCCAAAGCCAATAACGCGGCGGGGCGTACCAAAGCCCTGCACCTGTTGGCCAAAACAGCGGGTATCAAAGTACTCGGAGACCTCAACGCTTTTATCCGCGACCACATGCTCGACGAGCACAATATGGAAGAAGCATTTGACCAACTGAAAAAAGAATATGCCGACATCGCCGAAACCCAGCAAACCCTTGAAAAAGTGACCCGCCAAGAGCAAATGCTGATGCCTCTGCTAGACAAAAATACTGAACGGCTCCGATACCACAGCGAAATACTGCAATGGGAAGCCTTGCAAAAAGCCATCGCCCCCTGGTTTGCCCGCCAACACGTCGGCCTGTTGGAAACGGCCATTGAGGAAGCCCGACGCCGTTTGGAGAAAAACCGACAGGATTTGGTGCAAACCGAGGGTGAATTGACGGCGCTTAGGGACCAGGAAACTAACATCAAAATCAGCATCAGCAATAATAAAGAAGGTCAGCGCCTGCAACAACTTCAGGACGAGAAAAAACGCTATGAAGCCGAATTGGCCAAGCGCCGAATTGCAGCCGGGAATTACGCCGTCATCGCCCGCAGCTTGAATTTAAAGGAAGAGCCCGACTACACGGCGTTTTTTCACCAGCAGCAAAATTTGCCATCTGTCGCCGGTGATTTACACGCCAAAATCGAGGAAAAAACCAAACAGCGCGATGACCTCGTCGGCTCCAAAAAGGAAAAAGAGCGTAACGTACAAGCATTAGCCAGCGAACTCACTTCACTTCGCAAACGGCGCAACAACCTGCCTGATGACCTCATCCGATGCCGCGCCCGCCTGGCGGAAGGTGTCGGCATTGCAGAAAACGAACTGTCTTTTGTAGGCGAACTCGTGCAGGTGCGCGAGCGGGAACAGACGCTGTGGCGACACGCCCTGGAAAAGTTGCTCACGCCCTTTTCCCTGTATTTGTTAGTGCCGCCTCGGCACCTGACCAAGGTGGTGCGTTGGGTACGGACCAATCAAACGGGTGTATTACTACGGTTCATAGAATCTGAGGAAAACGCCGGCGAAGCGCTGCAAAGCGACCACAGCCCTGCCATCGCAGCCAACAAACTGGACATTCACCCTAAAACGCCCTTTGCCCACTGGCTTCGCAACGAGCTCAACAAACGCTACCCGCACCGCTGCACAGAAGACAATGCCGAGTACGAGCGCTCTTCCAAAGCGCTTACGCCCGAAGGGTTGTACAAGAGCGATAAATTGCACCAAAAGGACGACAGGCAGCGCGGCCATAATTACGTGTTAGGTTGGGACAATTCCGAAAAAATACGCCAACTTGACGAAGAACTCCGCAAGCTGCAAGGTGATATTGATCGTTTACAGGAACGTACACAACCTATTGAAAATGAAATCAGTACGTTAAATAAAAAATTGGCTGATATGCAGCGCTTGGCGGATTTTACCGACTTTAAAACCATTGATTTTGCCAATATTCAACTCGAAATTGAAGAACTGACTAAGGATATTGAAAAATTGAGTCAGGCATCCTCGCAGATAAAAGTCCTGGAGCAGCAGTTGCAAAAGGTGATAGGACAAATCAAAACCGCTGAGGAGACGAAAGGCAAAATACAGCGAAACGAAGGCGAAATTGAACATGAATTCAAGAGTTTGAATACCAGACTGCATTTCAAAAAAACAGATGCCGCCGAATACGACGAGCATTATCTCCAATCAGCGCAGTTTGAGGCATTTCTGCACAGCATGCCCGATTTGGACCTGCCTACAATTGACAAAACAGAGCAGATTCAAAAAAGTCGGCTAGACGAAAAAATCAGGACAGCGCAAAAAGGCGAATCTGACCTCCGCATGGAATCCGAGCGCCTGATGAAGGATTTTAAACAGCCCACCAAAACACTGCTCGACCAATTTCCTTCCTGGCCCAACGATACCGACGAATTAGGGCCGCCAACCATCGAAAACATCGGCGATTACCTCAGCCTGCTCCATCGCATTCAGTCGGACCAACTGCCCGAACTCCGCGAGCGCTACCAGGCCCGCGCCAGCAAAGACATCGGCAATGCTATGCAAGCGTTTCAGCGCCGCCTTGACGACCAGCTCATCGACCACCGCGAGAATATCCGCAATATCAACCAGTCGCTGCGCGCACTGAAGTACTCGCACGATACCTATTTACAAGTGGTGACAGAGGAGAACCAGCGAAAAGGCCGCATCGGAGAGTTTTTTCAATTGCTCCAATTGTGGGACTACGACCGCGCCGCTTTTTTGGCCGCTTCCGAGACCGAAAAATTGGAAATGTGGAAAGAAACCGTTCAGAAAATTGGCGATATCATCCGGCGTTTGGAGGACAACGACCTTTGGCGCAAGGAAGTAACCGACGTGCGCAACTGGCTCAGTTTCAAAACCCAGCAGTATTATATCGGCAGCGACGAGGTAGTGCGCGGCACTTTGCTGGACGGCACAGGCGGCAAATCGGGCGGTGAGCAGGCCAAAATCACCTACACCATACTGGCAGCAGCCCTTACCTACCAGTTCAACATCAGTGCCGATGAGCGTAATGCCCGCTCGTTCCGCTTTATCGTAGTGGACGAAGCATTTAGCAAATTAGACCCTGAAAACAGCGCCTATTTGCTTGATTTGTTGACCGCTCTTAAATTTCAAATGCTCATTATCACACCTAATACAGGCATCGCGACAGGCGAAAAATACATGAGCCATCTGATTTTTGTAAAAAAGGAATCGGAATCGCCGCCCCGCTCCGTGGCCTACTGTTATTCGATCAAAGAGGTGAAAAAGTTCATGGCTGCTTCATGATTACGACAACAGATATTCGCAGGAGGGCAGAGGCGCATTATCGCCAATGGTTGACAGCCATCGCCAGTGGGAGTCCGGCGTATGAGCCGCTTACCATCAAGCGCACCGGCGACCAAAAAAAGGCCGATGAACGCTGGGAGGTCTTGAGCGAAATCGTCAATCAAAGCAAGGAAAAAACTGGGTGCGGCTACCGGATTGAACTGGAGGCGTCTGCACCCAACAGCAAAAACAAACAAAGCCGCTTGCGTGCTATTGTGTTTGATACGGCAAGCGATTTACTTGATTTTATCGAAAAAACGGCAGAATATGATCAATTTCAACACGATTGCGCCCTGATTGCTGAGACGCCCGAACTTGTACCCTGGTGCGTGGCGCATGTCCGCGAGGTCGTGCAATACGCAGCAGTTTGGCCCCGCCTGATCGCCGTGGTGCGTTTCTTTCAGGAAAATCCCGCACCTGTGCTGCCGGTTCGTTTATTGCCCATCGAAGGGGTAGACACCAAATTTATCGAACAATACAATGGCGTTTTGTGCCAATTGCTTGATGTTATCCTGCCACAAGCGGTCATTCATACAACACATAAAAAATTTTCAAAGCGATATGGGCTGCCTGAACAAGCCCCGCTGATTGAATGCGCCTGGAACGACCCGACTTTAGTAGCACAGTATGGCGGATTTAATCGCCTTGCATTTCCGGCAGATCAGTTGGGGCAAATCCCGCTCGCCGCTTCGCGTATTTTGTTAGTCGAAAACAGAAACAGTATGCTCCAAGTACTGCATCACCCTTTTGCTGATGGCATGGTCATTTTCGGCGGCGGTTATGGGGTATCACTGCTCAAAGACTGCCAATGGCTACAGCAAAAAGTCCTGTACTACTGGGGCGACCTGGACACACACGGATTGGCCATTTTGAGCCGCTTCCGCTACCTTTTCCCGAATACCCAAGCTTTGATGATGGATGAAGCGACTTTTGATGCGTACCGGCATGCATGGGTGGCTGGCAAGCCTTACCATGGCGCTGTTCCCGAAAATTTGAGTAACGAAGAACGTCAATTATTCGAGCGATTAAATAGCAAATTGCTCCGATTAGAGCAAGAAAGGGTACAATATCGAATGCAGCACTAAAATTTTCCGCCTCGTCAGGTCTTCCAACCCTTCGCCCAAGCGCAGCGCCGCAGCAGTGTCTCCGACCTGCTGGGGCAAAATAGTTATTGGTTATCGGCGGTGGTAACCCTTGCTTATAAACC
>JALHMA010000167.1 GCA_022844265.1 Saprospiraceae bacterium
GGCGTTCTGCCCAAGGTGTATGCACAGGAAAAACTCGACAAGGCCAGCCTCGGCAGCCTGATTGACCTCATCAGCACGGCCACGCTGGGCACGAAGGAGGCGCAGGGCAAGGACGTGCTCGGGCGGGTCTTCGAATACTTCCTCGGTGAGTTCGCCCTGGCCGAGGGCAAAAAGGGCGGACAGTTCTACACCCCCGGCTCGGTGGTGAAGCTGCTCGTCGAAATGCTGGAACCCTACGAGGGCCGGGTCTTCGACCCTTGCTGCGGCAGCGGAGGCATGTTCGTGCAGAGCGAGAAGTTTATCAAGCACAGCAGGACCATTATCGGAGAGGCTGCTTATTTCAGTAAAATATAAAGCTGGACACAAAAACAAAATATCCATGCCATTCTTCAACGCCAATCTATTCGAAACTAAACCGGAATTACTAAAAGGTAATCTCCAAATCATTGCCTGTGCAGGTTCCGGTAAGACAGAGTTTGTGTCTGAGAGAATAGCCTACATGATTAAAAAACAGGTAGCCAAACCTGACCAAATCGTTGCATTTACTTTTACAGACAAGGCCGCAGAGGAGTTGAAATTCCGGGTACGCTCTAAAATTCAAGAATTGTTAGGAAAGCAACCCGATATTGGTGACATGTACATTGGAACCATCCACGCTTTTGCTTTCAAGATTCTTCAAGATTTTATTCCAAGATACAGGGCCTATGACATGCTGGATGAGGTAGGAAGACTTGCTTTCCTTTCTTCGATAAAGTTCGATATTGATTTTGACCACCTCTATAATTCGTTGAATAAAAGGCATACTTGGAATTATTTCCGCCATGGAAACAAGCAGAGTTGGGCTTACAGAACTTTCATCAAGGACGTTGATATTTTTCGGGAAGAAGGGCTAAGCGACGACGCAATACTTTCGGATAGTTTTAGGAATGCATACAGTATTTACCTACAAAAACTGGAAGAGAAACGCTTTCTGGACTTTTCCAGCATTCTTAGGATTGCTGTTGATACTTTAGAAAGCCAACCTGCAGTCAGACAAAAACTGCAAGACCAATATTCGTTTTTCACAGTGGACGAGTACCAGGACGTAAACCCCATTCAGGAGCAACTTATTCAACTGATTTCAGGCAAAAAAAACGTTTGCGTAGTTGGCGATGATGACCAATCCATTTACCAATGGAGAGGGGCTGATGTTCAAAACATTATCTCCTTCCAGCAACGCTACCCAAAAGTGACCATTCACCAACTTGATATTAATCGCAGGAGTTCGGATGCCATTGTTAAAACGGCTGATGAGCTCATTCAGCTAAACGACCCCGGGAGATTAGCGAAATCTATCAAAGACAAAGGACTGAAGTCGGAGCCGGGCGATTTGTATAAAGTCCTTTTTCATACCCAAGTTGAGGAAATTGAATGGATTGTTCGGAAAGTGCAGTCCTTGGTAGGTAAGGAATTTCTGGAAGGAGGCATTCTCCGCAAACTAAAATATTCTGATTTTGCCTTTTTGTTTCGGTCCATTCGCCATGAGGCAGGGCCATATATCGAGGCATTGAGAGCAGCCGAAATACCCGTTATTTATGCAGGCACCGGCGGCTTGTTTGACACGCCTGAAGTCGCTTCCATCATTAAAATGTTGGCATTTATTTCCGAGTGCGATAAGGACGCAGTTTACGACGACAATTTCTTGCAAGAGATTCACGATGGCCTACCCGATGATTTTTCTATTTCATTCAATAAGTTGAGAAATGGCCTTTTAGCAATTAAAGATGCCGTAAAAGCTCAAAAACGAGTTTCCCTGCAAGGGCTTTACGCCAATTTGCTTTTACTGCTTGAACTCTTCAATGAAAATTTTCATGACACAGAAGATGATGTCCTGCTTTTCAATCTTGGCAGGTTAAGTCAAGCAATTTCAGACTATGAAAACTCAAGGGAATACTTGACTTTCAACAGCATCAAAGACTTCATCTGGTTCATTCGCCTCCACGCTGAAAATTCCTATGATAGCGGCAACACCAATGCCACGGCCAACTTAATTGATGCCGTCCAGATAATGACACTGCACGGCACAAAGGGACTTGGCTTCCCAGTGGTGTTCATGCCGAGCCATTTTCGGCGAAACCGTGACCCCGAGTTCGGCCCTACGTTGCTTGATATTACCAAGTTTGATAGCACTCGGTTTTTGAATTTTCCAGTGGATGAAAGACGCATTTACTACGTGGGCATCACCCGCTCTAAGAAGTTCCTTTTTACTACCAGTGCAGAGTACAAAATTGGAGGCAAGAAGAGGGCTTCCCGAAGCAATTTCTTCAACGAAATCCCCGAACCCCATTTTATTACCGATGAAATCCCCGACCCAACTGAGCGGAAACCTTGCAATATTGACGGCATATCGGAGGAGGCGAGGTTCCCCACCAGTTATAGCGAATTGGCTTATTACCTGAACTGTGGGTATGACTACAAGATGCGTTTTATTTACGGCTTCAATCCGGGTATTGTGCCACAATTGGGTTTTGGTAAGCAGGTACACAATGTCATCAACCTGATGCATAAAACCTTTGAGGATACAGGTGAAATTCCTACGAAGGCTCAAATTGCTCAATTAATAGAAGAGCATTTCTACCTTCGGTATGCTTCGGATGACATGACTGAGCGGCTAAAAGTTGGCGCTACGAAAAGCCTCACTAAGTATGTTCAAATGTGGGAACAAGATTTCTCCCTTTGCGTAAAAACAGAACGTCCCTTTGAACTGGAGTTTGACAATGCACTCATTGCAGGTTCCATTGACATGATAAAACGGGAAGAAGGAAGTGAGACGGTATTAGAAGTCATTGATTTTAAGACGGGCAAAGCCGATAACGACCTGATGCACAAATACGAACTTCAAGTGCAGCTCTACACCATTGCAGCGCAGGAAGCTCTTGGCATCAACACACAGAAAGCGCTTATTCACTTCATTGATACCGATAAAAACGAACGGCTGGCGGTGCAAACCCAACCGGCAGCCTTAGACACTGCAAGGGAAGAAATTAGCTTTGCCCTGCAAGGCATTACCCAGGCAAACTTTAGGCGGGATGCCCGGCAAGACAAAATCTGTAAAACCTGCGACTGGCACAAGATGTGCCCGAAGCGAAAAGGATTCAAAAAATAATGGCGGAACATCAAATGGGACATCGAGAGCGGCTGCGGGAGCGCTTTGAAAACAGCGGTTTTGCTGGTTTTCATGACTATGAAGTGCTGGAATTTCTGCTCACCTTCATTTTCCGGCAGGGGGATGTGAAGCCCTTGGCCAAGGAACTCATCAAGACCTTTGGCTCCTTTTCGAAGGTGCTGGATGCCCCAGTCGAGGATTTGATGGCCGTGAAAGGCATGGGCAAAGCCTCGGCACTCAGTCTGTCCGCTTTTCGGCAGGCGATGGCCTTCTATTTTCAGAAACACGCCACCACGGACAAAGAGCAAATCACCAAAATGAGCGGCCTGGTGGAGATGCTGCGGGCAAGCATCGGGCACAAGCCCAACGAAGTGCTATTTGCCGTTTTCTTGAATGCCAAGAACGAGGTGCTGGCCACCAAAGAACTGGGGGAAGGCACAGTCACACAGGCATCCGCTTTTCCAAGAAAAATCGTGGAGGAGTCCCTGAAACAAAAGGCCACTTCTATCATCCTGGCGCACAACCACCCCGGCGGAGTGGCCGAACCGAGCGAACACGACGAAAGCATTACCTCCGAAATACAAAATGCCCTGGCACTGGTGGATATTTCCCTCCAGGACCATATCATTTTGGCCAACGACGAATACTATTCATTTAAAAGAAACAACCTGATATGAACGATAACAACAACGACAAAGAACTCCCATTGGGGCTGTACTGGAAAGACAAACGCACCACCGTTGACCGCATCGTGCTGCCCTTCCAAAGCCTGGAAGTGATTGAAACCATCAATGAAAGCAGGGCTACCCGGGAGAAGGAAAAAGGGACTTTCTTCCGTACCGACCCCAATGCCGTGGATACAAGCTGGCGCAATAAATTGATTTGGGGCGACAATAAATATGTCATGAGTGCTTTGCTGGAACAATATGCGGGCAAGATTGACCTGATTTATATTGACCCGCCTTTTGCTACCGGGGCAAATTTTAGTACAACGGTTGAAATTGGGGATAAAGAAATTGAAGTTACCAAAGAAGCTTCTGCCATTGAAGAATTGGCCTATCGTGATACTTGGGGTAAGGGGTTAGATAGTTTCTTACAAATGATGTATGATAGACTGGTACTGATGAGAGAACTTATTAAAGAAGACGGATTTATCTGTGTTCATCTCGATTATAGAGTTGACAGTTATATTAGAATAATCTTGGACGAGATATTTGGAACGGAAAATTTCAGAAATCATATTATCTGGCATTATCCAGGAAGGGAAAGAGTAAGCACAACAAAGTTTCAATCAAAACATGATTCTATTTTTATTTATGGCAAAACGGATAAAGCAAGGATGAACCCGGTCACTAAGGATTGGACCAAAGAGGATAGAGTAAAAGCACTGAGAAGAAAAATACATACAGATGAAAATGGTAAAGAATGGTTTTGGGAAACACGAGGTCAAGCCTCTGGTATTGAATCGTACAAAAGATTTTTAGATGAGTATGTAGAAAAAGGCGGTGCTTTAAATGATGTTTGGAGTGATATTCAATTTTTACGTGGTAATCATCCTGAAAGAGTTGGCTATGACACTCAAAAACCCGAATTACTTTTAGAAAGATTTGTTGACGCATTATCTAATGAAGGTGATTTAGTAGCTGATTTCTTCTGTGGAAGCGGAACGACCGCAGCAGTTGCTGAAAAATTAGGCAGACGCTGGATAACCAGCGATATTGGACGTTATGCTCTTCATATAGCCCGCAAACGTTTTTTAGAAATAGACGACTGCAAACCCTTCGAGATTCTAAACATTGGCAAATACGAAAGACAGTACTGGCAAACGGTGAACTTCGGCAAAAAAACGCCCGAGCAGAGCATGGCCGAGTACATTGCCTTTGTGCTAAAGCTCTACAAAGCGGAAGCCCTGCCAGGCAGCCCTTATATACATGGCAAAAAGGGGAACAAGCTGGTGCATATCGGTGGCGTGGATGCACCCGTCACCTTCGGTGACATACAACATGCCCTGGAAGATACCCGCCGGATGAAGCAACATGAACTGGTGGTGCTGGGCTGGGAATGGGAAATGGGCCTGCACGACGTGGTAGAACAGGAGGCAGCAAAAGCTGGAATAAAACTCACCCTGCTAAACATTCCAAGGGAGGCCATGGACAAGCGGGCGGTGGATGCGGGGGACATCCAGTTTTTTGAACTGGCCTATCTGGAAACGGAGGTCAAGAAATCGGCGAACGGCTATCAGGTAAAGCTCACCGATTTTATCATCCCCAATTTGGATTTAATACCTGCAGAAGTCAAAAAGCTCATCAAGAAATGGAGCGATTATATTGACTACTGGAGCGTGGATTGGGACTACAAGGACGATACCTTCCATAACCAATGGCAAAGCTATCGCACCAAGAAAGACCGAAGCTTGGAACTCATCACTGACCCGAAGCAGTATGCCCAAAAAGGCGACTACAAGGTCATGGTGAAGGTGATTGACATATTCGGAAACGATACCACCCATATTATTGAACTAAACCATCGCTAACCCATGGCAAGGACAAAAGCAGCAAAGACCATCAAAAAGCAAATGGTGGTAATTCCACTGGAACAGGCCATCCCGGAAATAGAAGGCCGGAAAGCCTGGGAAATACCGGATTCTCATTTGGAAAAAGATGGGAAAGGAGGGTACAAGGTAGTCAATAGCCGAAGGCCGAGCAAGACGCTGCTGGCAAACAACATCCGGCGGGAGGTGGATGCGTGGCGCAAATCAGACTACAAATTGCCCACTGGCATTTCCCAAACTTCTTTGACTTTGCTCCACTATTGGTTTGGTCAAGACCATATTGTGGATGGGGAGGTTTTCCATTTTCGGTTCGGGCAGCAGGAGGCTGTGGAAACGACCGTTTACTTGTATGAAGTAAAGGGTGTCCGGGACAATGCGCTTTTAGCGGAACGGTACATGGATGCATTGGCTTATGGCAATGATATTTTTACCAACAGGCAGGAAGTTATTTCCACAGCGAAAACGAAGCGTGTATTGTCGAGGGTGGTGCCGGAAACGGGGCTACTTTCCAATCAGGATTTGCCGCCGGAAGGTTTGACCCGGTACTGCGCAAAGGCGGCCACTGGTTCGGGCAAGACCAATGTGATGGCGTTCCTGGCAGTCTGGTCTTATTTCCACAAGAAGTTTGAGGATGATTCGGATTTGAGCAGAACGATTTTGGTGATTGCCCCGAACGTGATTGTGTATGAACGGTTGAAAACAGATTTTGAGAACGGGAAAATATTTTATCATTTCCCATTTGTGCCCGATGAATGGAAGTACGATTGGAACATGACTTTCATCATGCGGGAAGACCAGGTGAAAACCAGCACAGACGGCACGTTCTACCTGACCAATATTCACCAGATATACGAAACGAGGGCAGAAAAAGAGGAGGACCTTGGCCCGATAGGGAACATGCTGGGTCAAAAGCCTAAGAAGGATTCACAAGCTTCTTGGCTGGAAACATTGTACGACCGCATCATGAAGCATGATGAATTGTTGGTGATAAACGATGAGGCTCACCACGTACATGATGAAGAACTGGCTTGGTACAAAAGCATTATCTCATTTCATGAAAACCTCCTGAAAAAGAAAAAGAAAGGGCTTTCGCTGTTGTTTGATTTGACTGCCACACCGAAAGACCAGAACGGTACTTTCTTCCCTTGGATTATCACGGACTACCCATTGGCACAGGCCATAGAGGATAAGATTGTGAAAACGCCTTTGATTGTCCACCAAAGCGATAAAACAAGCCCTGATAATCGGCAAATCACCAATGCTTATAACGCCTACAACGAATGGATTCAGATAGCGCTTAAGCGGTACCAGGAACATTGGGATTGTTATTACAAAAACCTGAAGCAAAAGCCAGTGCTTTTTATCATGGCGGAAGATACTACCCAAGCCAATCAAATTGCGGAGGGCATAAAAGGCTTGGCTGGTTTTAATAAGAAAGACCAGGTATTGGTCATTCACACCAAGAACAATGGCGAACTGTCCACCAATATTAAGGTACTGGAGGAACTCAGGGAACAAGCCCGAATGATAGATGACCCGAAAAGCCCTACAAAAGTGGTAGTCTCCGTTTTAATGCTTCGAGAAGGATGGGATGTAAAGAATGTAAGTATCATTTTAGGATTGCGTCCTTTCACCTCCAAAGCCAATATTTTGCCGGAGCAGTCCATTGGGCGGGGCTTGCGGTTGATGAGAGATTTAGGGCCTGACTATACGCAAGTCTTGGAAATTATCGGAACGGACAAGTTTGAAGAATTCGTTAGGCAGTTGGAAGTCGAGGGTGTGGGCGTGGGCGTTACGCAAAGGCCACCAACGATTGGGGTATTTGTAACACCCATCAAAACGAGGGAGCAGTATAATTTTGAGATTCCGGTGTTGTCATCCTCATTCACCCGCAGAATGGAAGGCATCAGCACTTTTGACCCTTCCAAATTGCCAGCAGTTGGAAACATTGACGAAAAGGGAAATTACCGGGAACTCCATGTGACTTTGACAACAGCAAATACAGACAAAAAGGTAGGCACTAAGCAAATAGTCATTGAAGATGACGAATTTGTTTCCATTCAAGAACTGCTTTCTAACCTGACCAACAAAATCATTAAGGAAGGGAAGTTTAGTTGTCAGTTTAATGACCTTTTACGAATCACGAAACTGTATGTCAAATCGAATGCATTTGGCAAAGAGGTTGATTTGGAGTCCTTGGCCGTGCGCAGAACGTTGGCAAACCCCAAGGTTGGGAATAATATCATGTTGACCATTGGCCAGGCATTGGGCGACCACATTAAGGTAAAGACAGAAGTCAAAATGACCAATTACCCCATCAGCTTAATGGAATTGGATGGCTTCTATTGGAAGCGTGACCATGTTCAATTGAAGAAAACGGTGTTTAATTATACACCAGTTTACAATGAATTGGAAAAAGGCTTTGCAAAGTTCTTAGAACATGCAAAGGACGTAAACAAATTCGCAGCATTGGCAGAGACCTTCACCAAGTTTAATATATCCTATCTCAACAAGAAAGGAAGCCAAGGGCTTTATTACCCGGATTTCATAGCCGAGCAAGAGTTAAAAAATGGCATGACCATCAATTGGATAATCGAGACCAAAGGATTTGAAGATGAAAATGTAAAGTACAAGGATGCTGAAACAGAAAACTGGTGTAGCATGGCGACAAAGCACACGGGAGTTCAATGGAAATTTTTGAAAGTTCCGGACAGGTTTTTTAAAGGGTTAAAGGTTCTTCCGGAAACGTTTGCAGAGCTTGAAGAAAAGCTAAAGGCATACAATAAGAGTTTTGAGAAGGAGGAGTTGTTTTAAGCCTATGCAAGAGGTCGCTTTCGACGCTTGGTGTCAGGTTTTTCAACCGTTATGTTTATATGTAGCCTTAGTTTTCACCATTCAAATATTTAAAAATGGATATTCCAATAGAATTGACGACCCTTGTGGAGTATGAAAAGAACGCTAAATATTTCATTGTTAATGATGTAGTTAAGGTTTCAATCGTAGGGAATGCCAAGGACATATTGTTGAACCATAGAATTTTAGAAAAGACTAAGGTTAATCTTCACATAACTGGTTTAACTTTCCAAGGTTATTTAAATAGAGCTTTTATTCACCAAGTTGGAAATAGAATCAGATGGCAAGAAAATATTGCCGAATTTGACTACTCTCTCAAAGAAATCTATAATAATTTTTTTGAGTCTTTAGCTATTCAAAGGTCATTTAGGCAATTTGAAAAGCATGTCGAAACTGCTTTGATGAAGCATTCTATAAAGATTATTTATTTTGACACAATTGAGCCTAATGTTAAGGCCATTTATGGAATTGTAAGCGAGCATTATGAGCCTTCAAATCAATTGCTATTTAGAGAAAAATTCATCAAAGATTGCCAAGAAAATGATTTTAAGATAAACCCGTTACCAATCAAGGCGGTCAAAAATAAAAATACTAATAGGGTTGAAGAATATTTTAAATTCAACGAAAACGAAAACAATTCTATTCAATTATATCTTGGGATAGTTTACGGTCTTAATAATGGATATGGTTCATACTACTCAAATTGGCAAAGGGTTATTAAAAGGAGCAATAGCGCCCTCACTCCTCTTGAAGTTAAGATAGAGCAGACATCAAATTGGAGAAATAATCCCAAAATTATACATAGGCCAGAGAATAGCATAAATGATTTCATTTTAGAAATGGTAACATTTGGCGAAGAACATCAAAGGTTTTTAGAGAAAAGGATGGAAGAGTATAAAGAAATTGTTTACGAATACGAAGCGTTTGTAGAGATGTTCAAGTCCATTTTGAACAGGATTAAAATTGCAGATTTGAGTAAGCCAAGAGTTATTGAAGGTTGGAAAAAAGCATTTTATGATGCTAATTTGAAAGAAAAAGATAGCCTTTGGGCTATTTCAGAATCACTAATTATTACTGCTACAAATGAATCTGCGATTCCTCATTCAATGAGAGAATTAATCAGAAAGGCAGGTTCAGAAATAATTGATGGTGGAATTGATAAATTCCTCAAAGCCTATACTGTGGATAATCCAATGCATATTTCAATTGGATACGACAAAGAGTATGGTTTTGATAAAATAAAAAACTAAAGCGCAAAACATGATATGTTGCAAGTGTTCTGGTTTTCCAATCAAACAAGTGCCTCTTAAACTACAATAATCGTTTTGTTCGCTATGCAAAACCCCACCATCGTCGTCATCACAGACCGCAATGATTTGGACGACCAGTTGTTCGACACCTTTGCGGCTTCCGTGCAGTTGTTGCGGCAGGAGCCGGTGCAGGCCAAAGACCGGGGGCATTTAAAAGAACTGCTGCAAGTGGCCAGCGGCGGCATCGTTTTCACCACCATCCAGAAGTTTTTGCCGGAAGGCAACGGGTCGGTCTATGAGACGCTGTCCGAGCGGAAGAACGTCGTGGTGGTGGCCGACGAAGCGCACCGCACGCAGTACGGCTTCGAGGCCAAGCTGGTGGACGAGCGGGACAAGGAGACCAAGGAGGTCATCGGCAAGCGCATAGCCTACGGCTTCGCCAAATACATGCGGGATGCGCTGCCCAATGCCACCTATATCGGCTTCACGGGCACGCCCATCGAGGGCACGGACGTGAACACGCCGCAGGTGTTCGGGCAGTACGTGGATGTATACGACATCTCGCAGGCCGTGGCGGACAAGGCCACGGTGCGGATATACTACGAAAGCCGCCTCGCCAAGGTGAACCTCGACGAGGAGGGCCAGCGGCTCATCGAGGAGTTCGACGCCGAACTGGAGCAGGACGAAGAAGTGACCGAGCGCCAAAAGGCCAAGGCCAAATGGACGAAGCTGGAGGCCATCGTCGGCAACGAGGACCGCATCCGCATTTTGGCGAAGGACATGGTGGCGCATTTTGAAAAACGGCAGTCGGTGTTCGAGGGCAAGGCGATGATAGTGGCCATGAGCCGCCGCATCGCCGCCGATATTTACCGGGAAATCACCGCCCTGCGCCCCGAATGGCACAGCGACGATTTGACCAAAGGTGCCATCAAGGTGGTGATGACCGCCAGCAGCAGCGACGGCCCGGACATTGCGAAGCACCACACCACCAAGCAGCAGCGCCGGGAATTGGCGGAGCGCATGAAGGACGAACACGACGAGATGAAAATCGTCATCGTGCGGGACATGTGGCTCACGGGCTTCGATGCCCCCTGCCTCAACACGATGTACGTGGACAAGCCCATGCGGGGCCACAGCCTGATGCAGGCCATCGCTCGGGTGAACCGGGTGTTCAAGGACAAGCCCGGCGGCCTCATCGTTGATTACCTTGGCATCGGCACGGATTTGAAAAAGGCACTGTCGTTCTACAGCGAGGCGGGCGGCAAGGGCGACCCGGCGGAGAGCATCGAGCGGGCCTACGGGGCGTTCATGGAGAAGTTGGAAGTGGTGCAGCAATTTTTCAATGAGGAAAGCCAAAGCCATGCGGACATCCTGCGGGAGGTGACCGATTCCTATTATTTGAACAGCTACAAGTTCAACTACCGCCGCTTTTTCCACGTGGGTTCGAGGGAAAAGCTGTCCATCATCCTGCAAGCGGAGGAGCATATTTTGGGTTTGAAGGAGGGGAAGGATAGGTTCATCCGGGAGGTCGGCCTGTTGGGGCAGGCGCTGTCGCTCTGTGTGACCAAGGACGAGGTGCAGCCGCATTTGGAGGACGTGGCTTTCTTTCAGGCGGTGAAGGCGAGGCTGATGAAATTCGAGGGCGGCCCCGGCGGCAAGTCGGACGTGCAGATAGAAACGGCCATCAAGCAAATCGTGGACGAGGCGCTGAGCAGCGACCAGGTTATTGACATCTTCGACGCCGCTGGCATTGCGAAGCCGGACATCAGCGGACTGGAAATCCTGTCCGATGAGTTCCTGCTGGAGGTGCAGGGCATGAAGCACCAGAACATCGCCCTCGAACTGCTGAAAAAAATCCTGAACGACGAGCTGAAAATCCGCACGAAGACCAACCTCGTGAAAAGCCGCAAGCTGTTGGAGATGCTGCAATCGGCCATCAAGCGCTACCAGAACAACCTGCTCACCACGGCGGAAATCATCCAGGAACTCATCCGCATCGCCAAGGACATCAAGGAGTCTGACAAAGAGGGCGAACGCCTCGGCCTCAGCATGGAGGAGGTGGCTTTCTACAATGCGCTGGAAGTGAACGAAAGTGCCGTGCAGGTGCTGGGCGACGAGATTCTGAAGGATATTGCGAAGGAAATCGCAGACAAGGTGCGGGCCAACACAACGATTGACTGGACGATACGGGAGAGCGCAAGGGCAAGGCTAATGGTCATTGTCCGCCGGACGCTGAACAAGTATGGCT
>JALHMA010000168.1 GCA_022844265.1 Saprospiraceae bacterium
AAAGTAGTTTTACCATGGTGAAAACGCACATCATTTGGACTCGTACTGGAAGTCTGCGGATCTCCCGGATCAACGGTTTTCCAGTAATCAGCCCCAATACTCCAGCGCTCTGGTGAATGGCAGGATGCACAGTCTATTTTCAAGTCTGCACCATGTGGGTTTTGCGCGTTCAACGACGTTATAAAACCGAGGATCAGGATGATTGCTGGCAGGTATCTGGTCATGTTATTCGTTTCTGTTGATCATTGATGACAGATTACGCACGCTACTTTTTCAAATTTGTATTGCACAAATGATTGACCGGCCTGGGTGATTTCTTTGTGGCAGCCAGCACATTCCACATTGGCGTGCTTGCCTTCCAGTTTAAAATTGGTTTTGTTGTGGTTGAATTTTTTTATTTTCCAGTCGTCATTTGTATGACATCTGGCACAATCCGTTACACCTTTTACATCAAACTGCTTGTTGTGCACTTCTTTGTGGCACTGACTACAAGTAGCAGGTAACCCTGCGAATTTTCCGTATTTAAACTCCGCGTCAGGCACGTGGCATGCGCGGCAATCCTGTTGGGTGTGCGCGCCGTTCAGCGCAAATGCGGTTTTACTGTGGTCGAAGCGATTGTCCTTCCAGGTGGACGTGACATGGCATTGTTCACAGGCCTTGTTGGGATACCATTTTTCGGCAATTTGTCCGCCATGAACATCTTTATGGCAATCCACGCAGCGCACGCCAAGCCCCTTGAATTTCCATTTGTCATCCTGTTTGTGGCAGGCAAAACAAGGCGTGGCTAGATGCGATCCATCCAGCGGGAATTTGGTTTTGGCATGTTGCTCCAGGCTGTAAGTACTTTCCGCAAAGCCCTGTACGGTGTGACATGATGCACAATCCGGTGTAACGACTATGCCGGCAAATTGCCCTTCGTGGTAATCCTTGTGGCAGCTCGCGCAGGTATTATGCGGCAACGGATCGGTCATGTGTTCCGATTTGTGGCATTTTTTACAGTCTACCGCTTCGTGTTTGCCCTCCAGCGCATAACTGGTTCGATCGTGGTCAAATCCATTCAGGTTGCCTACTTTTCTGAAAGAGTCTTCCTTGTGGCAATCCACACATTTGTTCCCGAATCTGTTGTCATGTACATCCTTGTGGCAGGCAATACAATCGTCTGTCTGCACGCCGATCCTGTCCTGAAAAACGTTTTGCGGCGTTGCGGACATGGTATGGCATTTCCGGCAATCCACCTGTTTGTGTTTCCCTTTCAGCGGGAATTTGGTGGTATTGTGGTTAAACTTGTTCATGCCGGCCCAGCCTGTAAAGGATTGGTCGTTATGGCAATTTTTGCAGTCGTTTCCGAGCTTGTTATCGTGCGGGTCTTTGTGGCAACTGTTGCAGTTTTTGAAAGGCACATCCGAAAAACGCTGAAATTCCTTGCCGCCCCTCGTTTCTTTTTTGTGGCATTCGAGGCATTGCACGGTTTTGTGTTTTCCTGTCAGCGGAAAATCCGATCTGTCGTGGTTAAACTTGCTCGCCGGAACAAATTTTTCATCGGTATGGCATTTGGCACAATCATTCCCCAGGGTTTTCTGGTGCACGTCTTTGTGGCAATTCACACATTTGTTGCCCAATCCTAAAAAGGTATTCTTCCTTTTTTTCAGGTTGACATCTTCAATCAGATCCGGCAAATGGCATTTCCGGCAATCGATCTGTTTGTGCGCTCCCTTCAGTTCAAAACCGGCCTGTGTGTGGTTAAATTTTTTCTCATCAAACCGCACCATGTTGAAACTGCGGCCATGGTGGTCGCTATGGCATTTGGCACAATCTTTTGAACGGACTTCGCTGGAGGCGTGGTAACCCGCATTTCTGTCCATCAGCGACTTGATTTCCTTGTGGCAGACGAGGCATTTGTCGTTGGATACCTTGCTGCCCAGGTCGTGGCATTGGGTACATTTAGACATGCCTTCCAGGTCCTTGTGCGAATTCGCCAAATCCCCCGGAGACAACTGTGCCGAGAGACTGCCCGAAAAGAGCATGAATAGCAGGATAATACGTACAATTTTCAACTTCAAGTCTGATTTACAAGCGCCAATAGGTCGTTCTATTTGTGTTTTTTCATGGTGTAACCAAAGCGTTTGGTAATTTGTACACCCGTTTTTTCCAGAAATTGTGTGGGCAGTTCGCCGCCGGCAAAAATGAAAACCAGGTCGTTTTCCATCGCTACCGGTTCTGTGTTTGTTTCGGTCGTGATAAAAACCCTTCCGTCCTCGATGCTGGTCAGGTTGCTTTTCAGAAGTACCTCCAGCTTGTTGTTCCGGATGGCGGCTTCCAGTTTTTCCCGGTTTTTGACTTTCAGGCGACTGAACGCTTCGCTCCGGTAACTCAAGGTCACCTGGTTGTGATCGATCAGGGAAAGCGCCGATTCGATCGCAGAATCGCCACCGCCTACCACGATCACTTTTTTTCCTTGTATGTTTTCAGGTTCCAGAAGTTTATAGGCTACTTTTTCAAGTGTTTCGCCGGGTACACCCAGTTTCCGGGGACTTCCCCGCCGCCCGATGGCAAGCAATACATTCTTGGTTTGAAAAACTTCACCGCTGAGGATGGTCACCTTGAAACAGTCTTTCTCCATCACAATACTTTCCACTTTGGCGTGCTCCCGGATAATGATATTGTTTTTCTCCAGCACAGGCCGCCACAAACCCAGCAATTCGGTTTTACTGGTGTCGAATAGTTTCACCTTTCCATGCAGGGGCAAATTCATAGGCGCAGTCATCACAATTTTGGAACGGGGAAAATTGTACACGGTGCCACCCAAGGAGTCCTGCTCGAGCGTCAAAAAATTCAGGTTGTTTCTTCTGGCAGTCAGAGAGGCCGATATGCCGGCCGGCCCTGCACCGACAATGATTAAATCGTACATGGAAGGATCTTTTTTGTAATCCGACTGAGCGATGCTCATCACAGCGGCCTCCCCTTGTTCCACGCTGTTTTTAATCAGTCCCATGCCTCCCAGTTCGCCGGCGATATAAATACCAGGTACGTTGGTTTCGAAGTGCTGGTTCACGTGGGGTAGGTCGACACCCCGCTTTTGTGTCCCGATGACCAGAGAAATCGCTTCTACCGGACAGGCGTGAAAACAGGCGCCATGCCCGATACATTGTGAGGCATTGATCAAAGTTGCTTTGCCGTTCACGATGCCTATGATGTCCTTTTCCGGGCAAGCCTCTACGCATGCGCCACTGCTGATGCAGGTAGCCAGATTGATGACAGGATGAAGCGAAACAGGCTCAAACGTGCCGTCCTGTTTTGCTCGTTCGATCTTTGTTTCTACGATACGGGAGGCTTTTTTTTGCCTCCCCAGGTAGAAGTAGATGACTAACAGGCAAAACAGGAAAACAACCCCATAAATAATGATTTCTTCCAGTAACATGAGCGCATATTAAAAAATCCAGCGGTAACCCAATGCCAATGTGATAGCAACATGGATCACCATAATGACCAGCATGACGATCGCAAATGGTAAATGCGCCACATGCCAGTATTTGAACAGTTTTTGCATGGTTTGAAGCCGTTCGATCCGCTTGTTCAGGGTAATTATATCTTCCAGGTTGCCTTTCATTTCCTTTACCTCGTTCAGGCTCAACTCACGGCCTTCGATGGTCCGTGGAATTTGAATGTAGATAAACCTTCCGATGACTCCACTCGCTACCACGGCTACCATGCTCCAAAAACTGACCGATACCAGTCCGCCGAACTTAAAGGCAGTGTGAAATAAAATTAATACAGGTCCTAAAGAGCACAGGAAAATGTGAAACTCCAGCCAGTATTTCAATCGGCCCAAGCGGGCCAGAGAACGGTACTTTTTTTTCGCCATGTAACCGAAAACGCCAATCAAAACCAGCAGAGTACCTGCAATACCCATGCCGTGTCCGTATAAACCGCTGGGTTTGAACTCATTGTGATCTGGATGATAAAATCGCTCTGCAATAGGTGTGTTGTAGTAAGAATAGCCCTTAAACAACAAAAAGATCGTAGTCACTACCACAATGCTTACCAGCACTGTGATGTATATCCGGTGGACTAATGGAGACATATTCTACTGTTATTAACAGGTTTATGCTATAAATCAAGACTCACCAACCTTTTGAAATGGCCCCCTCTGAACAACATCAAACCTTTACTTAAGTTTTCTCTGCTTCCACCTGCATGGCAGCATTCAGCACACATGATCCTATTCCCCGCATTTGAAGTACTTTATACAGAGTTTTAGATATAACAGTAAACACGGGAAGAGTCGCCCGTGTGTTGCCTGGTAGCGGAAATTATTTATGCACCCTGTATGGTTATTTACTTGCCGCGATTCTCCGTCTATCTATAATTTTTGACCGCTGCCCCACGGGGTTTCACTTTTGAGCCTTCTGTTTGACACAGTGCAACCTTTTTCGCAACACCAGAGACGGCTTTACCAATGCCATTATAACCAATCCCGAAGGAGCGCTGCAATACACCACCGAAACGGATAACATCCTGAAAGACAAACGATTCAACGGTTTTGGCAACATCAATTTCAAACATACCATCGACAGCAGCGGAAAGGAACTGACGCTGGATGCCGACTTCGGCCATTTTAATTCCCGTGCCGATCAGAACTTTATTACCCGACAATTCAGCGCTGTGGGCAACCCGGCGCCCGATTATACGTTACACACCGACCAGCGCGGACAACTGTCCGTGCGATCCCTGAAAGCCGATTATGTACACCCGCTCAAAAAAGAGGCGAAATGGGAAGCGGGCCTGAAATCAAGTATCGTGGAAACAGACAATGACATCCGGTTTTTTAACGTGGTCGACGGCGCTTTTCTCCTGGATGAAAGCAACTCCAACCACTTCATTTACAAGGAAAACATCAATGCGGCCTACATCAATTTTGCCAAAACATTTCCCAGAATTGATTTCCAGTTGGGCCTGCGCGTGGAACAAACCAACACGGAAGGTAAACAACTGACCACAGGGCAAAATTTCAACCGCAATTACGCCTATCTTTTCCCCAGTGTGTTTGTCAACAGGAAGTTGACGGAAAAAAATCAACTCTCCTTTTCCTACAGTCGCCGCATCGACCGGCCCGATTACCGGCAACTCAATCCGTTCCGCATTTTTGTAGACCCGTACACGTATGTGGTGGGCGATCCGGCGCTCAAACCCGTGCTGACCAATTCGTTTGAACTGGGCCATACCTTTGATAATCAATACAGTACGACGCTGTCATACACCCAAAGCAAAGAGGTCATCACCGACGTTTTTGTGCAGGACGACAGCACCAGAATTTCCTACCAGACCCCTGCCAACCTGCAAAATTTCGATCAGGTCAGTCTGGCGGCTTCCATGCCCCTGCGCATTCAACAATGGATGACCAGCCAAATCAACGGAAGCCTGTACTGGAACCGGTACACCAGCCCATTTCAGGGCGGCAACCTGCTGAATAGCTACACTTCCTGGGATATCAACGTGAGCAACAGTTTCACACTGGGGAAAAAAGGCTGGTCCGCCGAACTCGGCGGGTATTATCAGTCCAAAATGGTCTGGGGACTTTTTATCATCCGCGACCTGGCGCAAGTGAGCGCGGGCATCCAGAAAGTGTCGCCGAACAAACTGTCTACCTTCAAATTGTCGGTGTCCGACGTTTTGTATACCAACCGGATCGCGGTGATCGTGCAATACCAGAACATGGACTGGTTTACGGACAGAACCTGGGATTCCAAAGTGCTGACGCTGTCGTACACCCAGCGTTTTGGAAAAAATACGGTGCAGCAGGCACGGCGGCGGACGAGCGGTATCGAGGATGAGAAGAGAAGGGCAGGGTAGGGGGCTGCTGTACCGGCTGCCAAGAGGTGTCATTTGCGACGCAGGAGCAAGTGACACCTCAAAACGGCTGTTTCCCGGTAAATATTGAAACGGCTGTTTCTCAATCTCCGCTACGAGATGTCACTTGCTCCTGCGTCGCAAATGACACCTCTTCGCTAACAATCAACCCAATGCACTGGGATTGTGTCAAAAGGCCCAGAGGGCCTATATCTTTGTAGTAATGCCAAAGTAAATTTCACCCGGCCCATCGGGCCGGTATCTTAATCAAATAAATACCGGCCCGATGGGCCGGGTACCAAATTTAATCCGCCAGTGCTACAAAGATATAGGCCCTCTGGGCCTTTTGACACAATCTCTACATAAACGGTCAACACATGAAAAAAAGATTTCTCTTATACCTGCTGATCGCTCTTTCCGGGGCATTAACCGCCCAGGATCGCCGCGCGGCACAGATAGACAGCATGATGTCGTTTGCGACAGGTTTCAATACTGCAATACGGGTTATATCCTGCTGGCGACGGTGATTGAACAGGTATCCGGTATGTCGTATGCAGATTTTTTACAGCAAAATATGTTTGATCCCCTGGGAATGGTGCAATCAAAAGTGTACAGAACTGTCTTTTAATTCCATACTGGTGCTGCGCAATAATGAGGTCGAGTTTATGGGGATTCAACCCGCCGTGATGAATATACTGGAAGGCAAACCATATGTCGTGCCCAGAAGCTCCCTTGCGCAGACCCTGGCCATTGAAAAAATAGGCAATGAGAGGTGAGAGAGGTTAAATAATTCAATATCAATAAGATGAAAGCCATACCCCATTATTTCCTTGTGGAAATGAGTCTTAACAAATAACAAGATTGGATTTTCCCCATCCATTTTAGCATTTACAAATGATGAAAAGAAGTAGATTTTATAGTTACTGCCTGTTTGCAATTCTAATAATTGCTTGTCGCTCCCTGCAAGCCACCGAAGTCCCGATCAGAATCATTCAGGGCATGCCGTATATGGAAATAACCCTCAATGGCAAAGGCCCCTACCTGTTCGGTTTTGATACCGGTTTTGGCGGCGAAATGGAACTCGACTCAGCGCTGGCGGTTTCCTTAGGCATCCAACCGACGGGTAAAATGGAGGTAGGCGACGCCTCCGGACGGAACAACCGCATGCTCGACCTGGCGCTATTGGATCAACTGCAGGTCGGCGATTACGTCTTCCAGAACACCACTGTTATCCTGCGCAACCGCAGGGCCTTGCCGGGTATGGAAAAAGTATCCGGTATCCTCGGAATGGCATTGTTCAGCGCCTACACGATCACCATCGACTATCCGGGTCTGGTGTTTCGCTTCGAGGATGCGCCGCTGCCGCCTGCCGACAACCTGACTATTCTCGACTACACCCCTGTCGGCGGCGGCGTCCCACAAATTGACCTGAAAGTGGGCGACATTGCCCTCAAGGCAGTGGTAGACGTTCGCAGCATGTCGGGTACTTTTAAAATGCCGGAACAGGTCATTCCGCAATTACATTTCGTTTCCGATCCGGTTGTGATCGGTCGTGGTCGCACGATTAGCAATGAAATAATCATTCACCAGGTTCAAATTCAGGAATCTATACAGTTCGGAAAATACAAATATGAGCAGCCGACAGTCACTTATCCGGCGCTGAATGAAGATGTTATCATCGGGGCAAGCACCCTGCAATCCTTCCGGATTATCATCGACCAGGAAAACCAACGCATTCAACTGTTGAAATTAGCAGAAAATGCGTCCATTTTGAGCGGGATGAACAGCGCAGGGTAGTGGCGCTTAAAGTATTGAACCGGCAAGGCGCCTGGGAGCAGGCCAAGCGGTTGGGGTGAATGTAAATTCATTGAATATGAATCAATTAAATATATTTATTCTTGCTTTTGGCGCATTGCAGGGCGTGCTGCTGAGCGCTTTTATGCTCGGAAAAAAAACGTACCGTACGGCTCACCTTTTTTTACTGTTGTTCCTGCTCACCCTGTTGTTGCAGGTGGTACTGAAAATCGCCACTAAAATGTGGGTCATGGAACATTTGCCTGTGGCGTACATGATTTCATACGAACTGCCTTTTTTATACGGGCCTTTGCTGTTCTTTTTTGTTCAAAACGCAACGGGCAGGCGTGCATGTTCCATTAAATACGATCTCTGGCATTTTAGCCCCTTTTTGTTTTTTGGACTTGCTGATTTTATCCTGTATACGACGGATAATATACTGATTTACAGGATGTTTGATATAAAGCAGTCGTATGTTTTTTATGGCCAGATCATCAGCCTGACAGGTTATCACTGGTATTGTTTTCGTTATCTGTTGCAACAAACCCACAGTGCAAATACATTTCAACAGGAAAAAATACAATGGTTGCGCCGGCATACCCTGCTTTCAGCAATCGTCACGTTCAGCATTGCCGTCGGCCTGTTTCTGATGTATACTGTTTATCCTCGTTTTATGGAGGCGCGTTTTTTATTTGCAAGCATTACCATTTATATTTATTGGGTGAGTTATGAAGTCCTCCGGCGCCCGGACCTTTTCAGTGCATCACCTGCTGAAATTCCATATTCATCGCAGGCCGGTTACCAGCCCCCTGTTCCGGATGCCTCTTTGAGGGTGGAAACTCCCAGGAAATACCATAATTCCACGCTGAAAGCGGCTGATATTGATGCAATACTTGTTGCGCTCAACCATGTGATGCAGCATCAGCGCCCCTACCTTTCCCCCGAACTGAGCATCGATACCCTGGCCGCACTGGTCGGCACCAACCGCCACAACCTGTCTCAGGCGATCAATGAACGCCTGCAAAAAAACTTTTACGATTACCTGAACGAGTACAGGGTCAGGGCCGCGCGGGCGCATTTGGCCGACCCCGGCAACGATCATTTGAAAATAGCGGCCATCGCTTACGACGCCGGATTCAACTCCCTGTCCACCTTCAATGACGTTTTTAAAAAACTGACCGGCCATACGCCCTCCGCTTTCCGCAGTCTGGCGCAAAATAGTTATCAAAATTCCCAGGTATAGGCCCGGATTTATCGGTTCGGTAGGAAATAGCGTTGGCAACGGGCCATTTTTGGGCGAAATCTTGTCCACACCATGCTACGCAATTTCTTCCTGATTACACTGCGCAACTTTCAGCGCCAATGGGTTTTTTCCATGCTCAATATGTTTGGACTGGCACTCGGATTGTCCAGTGCCATTTTTATATTCTTATATGTGAGCGATGAATTGCAGTACGATACGATGCACCCGCATTACAAAAACACGTATCGCCTCGGCTGTACCTTTACCAATGTCGACGGGCGTTCAAATGCCAATACGGAATCTCCCGGTTTTTGGGTCAGGCAACTCAAGGATACCCGCACCGAAGTGGTGGATGCCGTTCGGATTGCCTACATCGGCTACCCGACGTCGCTGCACCACAAAGCGAAAGACAACATCATTCTGACGGAACAAATCAAATGGGCCGAACCGGGATTTGACAGGGTGCTCGACTTTCATCTGCGCACCGGCCACCCGGACAAAATATTTGAAAAGCCCAACAGCATGGTGCTGAGCGAAACGGGCGCGCGTAAACTGTTCGGCCAGGCCGACCCCATCGGGCAGGTAGTCACCGTCAAACACGATTACGCCACGCGCAACCGCGAACTGGACGTAGAGGTCACGGGCGTTTACCGCGACTATCCTGCCAACTCGCATTTCAAACCCGACTACATCCTGAATGTCAATGCTTTCCGCAGCATTTATCCCGATTTTACCCGCTTAATGGAGGGTACACGTTTTGGCGACCAGGAGAATCCCTTGTTTTTCTTTGAAAATTATATCGTTTTTAAACCGGGTGTAGACATCCCTTCCATCATATCCATGCTACAGCCTTTGGCCGATCAATTGGTTCAGTCCGATTCAGGTATTGTGTCGGCGGGCTGGAAGATGACGCCGTTTCTGACCAAAATGTCCGATTTCCATTTCGATACGGAAAACGATTGGGAGTACAATGCCAGGGGGAATAAGCAATACCTGGTCATATTCAGCGCCATTGCCGGGCTGATTATGCTCATTGCCTGTATCAATTATATGAATTTGGCTACGGCGCGTTCGACCAGAAGGGCCAGGGAAGTGGGCCTGCGCAAGTCGCTGGGCAGCAAACGGAACGAAATCGCCGCACAGTTTTTTCTGGAATCTTTCCTGATGACCTTCGGGGCGTTGCTGATTTCGCTGGTATTGGTGCTGGCCCTGCTCCGGCCTTTCAACCAACTGGCAGACAAAACCTTTACCATGGCTTCCCTGCTGAATCCCTGGATGTTGGGCATTGTTGCCCTGATTGTTGCTTTTATGGCGCTGCTGTCGGGTATTTACCCGGCGCTTTATTTGTCGGGTTTTCGTCCGGTGGAAGTGTTAAAGGGCCAGGTAGCGAAAGGCAAAGGAGCGGAACTGTTCAAAAAAGGCCTGGTGGCCACCCAGTATGCAGTTTCCCTCGTGCTGATTATTTGCACCCTGGTGGTCATACGCCAAATGAACCACATGCAGCATTCCAAACTCAACGAACAGGGCGACCAACTGCTTTCCATACGGTACGGCGGTATTGCTCCGCAGGATAAATTCCCCGCTTTCAAGCAGCTGGTTTTGCAGGACAAGGATATTTCGCAGGTGACCCTCGCGAATCACCTGCCGCGCCTGGATTATTTTGGTTTTATCGGGTTTCGGCTCAAATTCCCGGAACTGGGCAATACGGAACTGGAATGGAACCTATTGAATGTGGAATATGATTTTGCCAAAACGTATGGGCTGGAAATACTGGCCGGGCGCGATTTTGAAGCCAACACGCCTTCCGATTCAAGCGCTATCCTGTTGAATGAAGCCGCGGTGAAAGCACTCAACCAGCCGGTAGACAAGATACTCGGCGCTTTTGCAGTGGAACATTTTCGGGACGGTGGTTCTCAGGACAATCGAGGCCCCATGAAAGTGATAGGCGTTGTAAAGGACTTCCCGTTCCGGTCCATGCACCAGGCCATCGAGCCTTTGGTATTGAGCATCCGCCCGCATCCCATCGACCGGATTGTGTATGTCAAACTGCCGGCGGGACAGTTTCAGGAAAAAGTAGCCTCGGTTGAAAAAGCCTGGAAAACCGTATTTCCCGGCATCGGTTTCGACCACTGGTTTGTCAGCGACGAATTCAGCCGCATGTATATTGCAGAGGGTAGGGTAGCGGCTTTGTCAAAGGTTTTTGCCGTGTTAGCCATTCTAATCACCATTCTTGGCGTGTTCGGCCTGGCCTCCTACACGGCCGAACAAAAAACGAAAGAAGTCGGCATTCGCAAGGCCATGGGCGCCGATGTGATGAAAGTCGTCGGCATGTTCCTCTGGGTATTTATCAAAATATTTATCGTAGCCGGCTGCATCGCCGTGCCTGTTGCCTATGCTGCGGCCAATTACTGGCTCAAGGATTTTGTGTACCGCGTGCCGGTGAGTCCCTGGATTTTTATCGGCAGCCTCGCCGGGTTACTACTGATTACGCTGTTTACCGTAAGCCGTGAAATCTGGAAGGCTGCGCGGGTGAATCCGGTGGTTTCGCTGCGGAGCGAGTGAGGGTTGGATGGTTGGATAGGGTTTGATGGTTTGAGGTGGTAACGTTTAAGCCGGGAGTTAACACCATTCTTTAAACCTTTCAACTGCCTAATAATCAGTCACTTAAATTATTAAAGTATTGGAGTGGGGTTAAAACCCCTGACATCGACCTTTTCATGTTTCCTCCGGCTGAAGCCGGAGGTTATTGATATAAGAAGTACAATTAAGCAATGTTTTGGATTAATCGACATTGAACTGCATTGTTCAATAACCGGCGGCTTCAGCCGGCGGCAATTGGCGCCAACCATCCGGGGTTTTAACCCCACAACTTTATGGTAAACGTGAATTTTAAAAACTTAAGTGACTCTGTACTACCCTTCAAATATTCTCAAACTATCCAACATTCAAACATTCTCCCATCCATGAAAAAAGTATGCTTTTTTATTTTCATTGCCCTGAATTGCAGCCTAGCCACCTGTCAGACAACCCAGCAGAAACAAACGATCGAAACGCTGCAGGAAAAACTGAAAAAAGGCCATATCAGCATCAGCGAAGTTTTGACCAATAAGGAGTGGATGGCGCTTCATTCGCTGACGGCTTTCCGGAA
>JALHMA010000169.1:0-1818 GCA_022844265.1 Saprospiraceae bacterium
GTTATTTTTTAAGTTTGAGTGTGTTGAGGGTGGTAACTATTGCCATGATTAACCACCCTCAACAATCTCAACTTTCAACAATCTCAACCCTCAACTCATCAACCCTCAACAATCTCAACCACCGTGTCCGTCTTGATGCTCCTTTCTCTGCTGCTCACCATGGCTTACGCCGGCATCATGCCCCGCTACTTCCGGGGCTGGCGGGCGCTGCCGGAATGGCGCATTCCGACAGGTTGGGAAGCCACAAAGAAGATCAGCATCCTGATTCCGGCCCGCAATGAAGCCGGACACATCGGCGACTGTCTGCAATCCATCCTCGATGGCAGCTATCCGCAACATTTGCTGGAAATTATCGTCATCGACGATTTTTCCGGAGATGAAACGGCTTCGATCGCCGCGCAAATGGCACAACAACATGCCAATACACGCATCCGCCTGCTGCGCCTGTCAGAAATCCTGCCGCCAGATGCAGTTGCCCGGGCTAATAAAAAAACGGCTATCGAACAGGCAATCGCACTGGCTACGAGCGAGTTGATTGTCACCACCGACGCCGATTGTATCGCCGGGAAGGACTGGCTGCGGCTCCTGGTTTCCAGGTTTGATGCGCCCGATGAACCGGTGCTGGTGACCGGCCCCGTCCTGTTCCACCGCGAACAAAATGTATTGCAATATTTTCAATCGCTGGATTTTCTCGGGCTGATGGGTATTACCGGAGCGGGCATCCACAAGGGTTTTCAACGGATGGGCAACGGCGCGCACCTGGCCTATTACCGATCTGTTTTTCAGGCGGTGGATGGTTATGAAGGCAACCGCCAAACGGCTTCCGGCGACGATATGTTTCTGATACAGAAAGTAGCCGCGCGGTTCCCGGGTCGGATTGCTTTTCTCAAAAACCCTGATGCCGCAGTCCAAACCGAGGCGAAACCTGACTGGCATTCTTTTGTGGAGCAACGCCTGCGCTGGGGCACCAAAAATGCCGGATTGCCCGAATGGCCGGTTCGCCTGATTCTCCTCGCCGTTTTTCTTTTTTGCTGGAGTATCTGGATCAACCTGATTGCCTTTTTGTTGTTTAGCGAAACACTTGAATTTGTACAAATAATTGTTTTTCAACTTATTATAAAGGCAATTTTCGACTGGATACTCTTGAGTGAAATGTGCCGCTATTTTAACCGAACTGATCTGCTGCGCTGGTTTGCTCCTTCGTTTTTCCTGCACACGCTGTACATTCCGCTGGTGGGAACGGCGAGCCTCTTTTTTAAAAAATATGGGTGGAAGGGAAGGGAGGTTCGTGTTTAGTGTTTGGTGTTTAGTGTTTAGGGGTCTTCGCTTTTGGCTAGTGTATGGTTTTTAGTACTCAGTCACTTAAATTATTCAAGTATTGAATTGGGGTTGAAACCCCTGATACCGATCTTTTCATGTTCCCCAGGCTGATTGAAGTTTTTAAATAAAACGGCATTAAGAGGGGGTAAAAGGTTCTCTGTACTTACTCCCGGCTGATTGATGTTTTTTAATAAAACGGCATTAAATGGGGTTAAAACCCCGTAGTAAGGTGTCTGTACTTTACTCCCGGCTGAAGCCGGGAGTTATTGAAATAGCGTTTTCGGGCAAGCAACATCGAGCGGCTTTTTTCAATAACCATTGGCTTCAGCCGGTGGTTAGTCAACGAATACCATTTAGGGGGTTTTAACCCCGTTTATAACTCCAGATGTATAACTCCGTTTTATTAAAAAACTTCAATCAGCCGGCGGAAATTGGCGGCAACCATCCGGGGTTTTAACCCCACAACTTTATGGTAAACGTGAATTTCATTAACTTAAG
>JALHMA010000169.1:1918-11790 GCA_022844265.1 Saprospiraceae bacterium
CTCCAGATGTATAACTCCGTTTTATTAAAAAACTTCAATCAGCCGGCGGAAATTGGCGGCAACCATCCGGGGTTTTAACCCCACAACTTTATGGTAAACGTGAATTTCATTAACTTAAGTGACTGTGTATCAGTATTTAGGGCGCTCCGCCCAAGCCACTCACTATTGCCGAAGGCGAAGCGCCCTAAATACTAAACACCATACACTAAACACTCAGGCGCGTAGCGCTGATCAGGTAATAACTAAAAATCCATTCTTTTTTGAGCAAAACAGTTTGTTCTATCCGGAAGCCGCGGGAGCGCAGCATGTCCTGGTATTCCTCCAGGTCATATTGGTGTGGGTGTAAAATATCGCCGGGAATCAACCTGAAAATGCGTTTGAGCCAGCCGTGGTTGTGCGTATCAATGGACACCAACAGCGTTCCTCCGATTTGGGTACAGGTGTACAAGCGATCAAAACAAAGCGGCAGGTCGGCCACATGGTTGATGGCATTCAGGCAGAACACAAATGCGTAGGGTTTCTCGGGGACAAACTGCTCCAGCGGTTCACAAAAAAAACGGACGGATGGATAGTCTGACCTGCGAAAGTGCGGCAGATGCTGTTCATACCGATCGAGTAAAGGATCCAGCGCATCCACCCGGTTCTCAGAGAGCACAGTGAAAATACCCGCCGGGCCACAACCGGCATCCAGCACTGTCGCATCGGCAGGAATGCGCAGGTCCAAGCGATCGAGCAGCGCCTGCCAGTAGGCTTTTTTCCAGTCGAGGTAAGCAGATTTATCTTTCCCGGAGAGGTAGCGGCGCCACCAGTACATTTCAAAAAATTGGGCTATTTGCCAGCGGAGTTGCATTCGTACAAGTGTTAACACTAAAACAGGCAAAGATAATTTCCTTACCTTCGGGTTCTGTAAAATCAATCATCCACACCATTACCTTACCAAGTAACTATTTCTGTGGTCATGAAACGCTCCCTCTCTACGCTGTTTATCATTCTGCTACTCCACTCCAGCGAATCGGCACGGGCACAAAATGACATACAGGTATTGGGCGACGCCGTTCTGACGCCCGGTGAAATTGCAGAAGGCGCCACCGTGCTGTATCTCATTCGGTTTCAAAACATCGGTGAAGATACGGCCCATCAGATTGTGGTGTACGACACGCTCGATCCCCGTTTCGACCCCAGTTCGTTCAATTTGGTCAGTGCCAGCCATGCTGCCATATTTCTTCGGGACGGCAACAACAATTTGCGCTGGTATTTTGAAAATATCAACCTGCCGGGCCGCGAAACAGACCCCGACAACTCCATCGGTTTTATCATGTTCAGCGTTCGGCCCCTGCCTTTTATTGAATCCGGCCAGGTCATCACCAACAACGCCTGTATATTGTTCGACGAATCGCTGCACATCTGCACCAATGAAGCGCCCGTCTGGATAGACCAGGACGCAGACAGTGAGGAACCAGGCGCAACGAAAGTACGCGAGTACCTGGTGGTACCCAATCCCAACTACGGCGAATTTGTCGTGCGCCCCAAATCGGGCGAACCCACTGCCGCCGAATGGTGGATTACCGATGTCAGTGGAAAAATTATCTGGGACGGTTCTTCAGAGGATATGGCTTCCGTCAACCACCAGGTAATGCTTGAGCGACCTGCTCCCGGCCTGTATCTGTTGTGGATCGAATCGCAGGGGCGCCTGCAAGTGGAACAATTTGCGGTGATGCGGTGATTACGTGTTTGGTGTGTGGTGTTTAGTGTTTGGGGGGCTTCGGGCTTGGTATTAGTTGATGTTTTGGCCCTGTTTTCAGAAATGCCAAGCCCGAAGCCCCCCAAACACGAAACACCAAACACTAAACACCATCCTTAAACGGATGCCGCGGTACCCACTCTTCCACCGGTTTTAAATATTCCAGAATTGTTCCGGTAAAATTATTGACCAGCGTATTCTGGTGCCGCACATAGCACCACAGATCATGCGCTACGGCGCCGACGGAACTCTTGATTTCCAGTGCCGTCCGGGCAAAAACAACGGTTTTACAATTCGCATCGAAAGCCTGCCGAACAATATCGTACAGGCAGTTGAGGTAGAGTTGCAAGTCGTGGTTCAGCGCTTTATCATAACCCAGGAAATGGGCTTCCATCTCTTCACCGTTGCGGATGGTGGTATAAAAAGCCAGCAATTTATCGTCCTGGTAATAACCGCACATCCTGAAAGCGTGTCCGAGTTCGCGTTTGAGTGCCAGCAGGTAATATTCGTTGAGGTCCACCATATTGAATCCCGCGTTTTTGGCGACCTCTTTGTACAACGCGTAAATACGGGGCAGTTCACGCTGAATATCAAGCAGCGACATCTCTCTTCTTTCGATGCCTTCCAGTTTTTTTATGGCCCGTTTGGCCCGGGTGCGGTATTTGGTCGACATAGCCGAAAGGTATGCCTCGAAATCTTCGTACGGCAACTCCATCAACATATTGGGCTGAATACAAAACTCTGTAAAACCCTTTCCCACCAGTGCCGAACCTTGCATCCGGCGTTCGGGAGCAATATCTTTTACCAGGATAACCGGCATTTTTACACCTTCCCGGCCCATCACATCCACCACTTCATCCAGGGCTTTTTCGAGCAATTCAATGGCTTTTTCATTGCTAATTTTTTGATAATCAAAGAAATAGCCATGCTCCCCGGTTAACAGCATATTGCCGCAAATGAGAATATCCGCAGCCGTTTTTCCGGCTACCCATCGTTTGAACCATTGGGCCAAGCCATGAAAAAAGCAAGGCTCCTGTTTGGATACATTCAGGTCGTTGATATTATCGTCGCCTTTGAAATACTTGATCTGGCAAAGCGCTACGCCGACAGGTTCTTCATTCTGGTAAAAAACCAGGTACCCGAAGCGCATGCCTTCCGGCGGGTTGTTTTCAACGATACTCAGGTAGGGTCGCTGCAAAAAAATATCATGCTCCGGGGCGGCGACATCCCAATCGGAACCGGCGGCTTCAATGGAACGAAAATAACTGTACCGGAGGGTATGACGGGTGGCCGTAGGCTTAGAAGAAGGTTGTATAGTGGTAGCGCACATGAGCATGAGGTCTTATCGATGCGGCAAAGAAAACGCAAGAGATTGGAAATGGTTGTTTTCAAAAAGTTATTTGCCATTTTTTAACCTCTTCGAGGGCAGCCGTTTCATCAGCCCAGCCCATCAGCGTCATAGTGCCGAGGCCATCGTAGTAGGTAAAAAACAGTTCAAAAATATGCCGGATTGCGCTGTAATCGCGTTGGAAACCGGCCCAATCTGTTGCCCGGATAATTCTTTTCGAGGTATCAACAGGGATAGCCAGCACTTTATTATCCCACTCGCCCAGGTCTTTCAACAACAATAGTCCGATTGGTTGCACTTCCAGCACCGTGCCGGTAGGTATGTGTTCGGCCAATACCAATACGTCGAGCGGATCGCCATCGCCGCCGCGCTCTTTGTCCATGCGGGTGGAAGGTATAAAGCCGTAGTTGACCGGATAGGACATGAAATCCACCCGGCGCGGCCGGCCGTCGCGCATATCCGGCTGAAATTCAAATAATTGTTTGTTGTACTCGTATTTGGTATTCGTACCTGCCGGAATTTCAATAACAGCCTGCAAGTGGCCCAGCGACGAAAAAGAGGGTAAAGCGAGGTGATTCATGTTAATCTGGGTATAGCATGCGTAAAAGTAGGGGAGATTGTTGAGATTGTTGAGGGTTGAGATTGTTGAGGGCCGCTCTATGACCCAGGCCCTTTTTCTATTTCGAGGTCAAATTCTTTATTTTTCATGATACTTTTGACAAAAATTTTGAGTACCCTGAATAAGTTCAAATAGCAGGAATAGTTGAATACAACCTTCTACCTGGACGCCACTCACGATTCACAACTCACGATTCACGACCAAAAATGCACACCACCCTATCTTGCCGTGGCCGCCTGCTCGATCTTTCCAGGCCGCTTGTGATGGGCATCCTGAATATCACGACCGATTCTTTTTACGGCGGAAGTCGTTTTACGGAAACAGACGCTCTGTTGCAGCAGGCTGAAAAAATGCTGGCTGAAGGTGCGGCTATACTCGACATCGGCGGCGCGTCTTCCCGTCCGGGAGCAGCGGAAGTGGATGAAGCGGAAGAAACACGCCGGGTGACCGGCGCAGTAAAAACGATACTCCAGCGTTTTCCGGACACCCTGCTTTCCGTCGATACCTGGCGCGCTTCCGTAGCGCAAGTCGCCGCAGAAGCAGGCGCAGCAATCGTCAATGATATTTCCGCCGGGCGGATGGATCAAAAAATGTACGAAACGGTCGCCGCGCTGCAAACGCCGTATATCCTGATGCACATGAAAGGCACACCCGCCGATATGCAAAAACAGCCTGTTTATGAAGATGTCGTAACCGAAGTACTGGACTTTTTTATTGCTGAAATAACAAAACTCCGGGTATTGGGCGTCAGGGACATTGTATTGGATCCCGGATTCGGTTTTGGTAAAACCATTGCACACAACTATACCCTGCTGAAAAACCTGCACGTATTTCAGCGGGTCACCGGTTTGCCTGTTCTGGCAGGCCTGTCGCGCAAATCCATGATTTACAAATACTTAGGCATTCAACCTGAACAGGCTCTGAATGGCACCACTGCCCTGCACATGGTCGCGTTGCAACAGGGCGCAAGCATTCTCCGCGTGCATGATGTGCGGGAAGCGGTGGAGGCGATCAGGCTGTGGGAAGCGGTTAATGAATGATGAATGATGAATGATGAATGATGAATGATGAATGATGAATGATGAATGATGAATGATGAATGATGAATGATGAATGATGAATGATGAATGATGAATGATGAATGATGAATGATGAAAAAATTATAGTTTATTGAAAATCAATATTTTAAAAGAATATAAGCAAAATTCACTTCACCCGTCAGGCCAATTATTCATCGCTCATCATTCATCATTCATCATTAAAAAAACCCTTACTCTTTCTTCCTCCCCGCCCGCACCCTGTTCACAAACGCATCGGCCAGCGATGGATTGGCAGCCACGATTTCATAATTTTCGCCGTCGGGCATTTTGATAAGGATATCCTTGCTTTTCAGTCCGAGCAGCGCATCGTTGAATTTGGTGCTGCTCGATACCACATTAAGCGTACCCGCCTGATAACCAAAGAAATACCACAAGTCGGGCGAAGGTTTGATATACAGGTAAAAACGGTCGTCCTGATTGCCCGGCATTTTATATTCCACAAATACATTGAGGATTTTATTGAGCGGTTCGCCATTGATGGCCACGACCGGAATTTTATCTTCGAGGCTCAAAAAAGACTGGTATTCGGCATTCCAGATCACCGGGTGACGACCCAGCAGGAAAGCGAAATTGGCGTCTTTTTTAGGCAGGTTGATAAAATTGCTTTGCAGGTCGGTCATGACCGCCGTCAGGTCTTTTTCGTCGCTGACAAATTCGCTGACCGCCGGCTGGTAGAACGCGGCATTGGTGTTGTAAATAGCCACCTGCGCATCAAAACTGGAAGCCTTGATGTCATTCACCATCATATCCACCAGTATTTTCGGAATGGTCATTTCCATACCCGTCATAAACTCGCCCGTAACCGTATAACCCGTGGAATCGGTCACCGTATTGAAATCAGATTTCAGGCGACCGGCGCCTTTCACTTTCATGTAGGCCAGGCCGGAACCTAAGTTCAGCGGGCCTTCTGCCTGCACCGTTCCGACGCGGTTGTCAAAAATCATTTTACTGCCGCGCAAAACATTGGTACCCACCAATTTCGTGGAATCGCCAAAAATGAACCGGTCGTTTTTGGGCTCGTATTTAAATACGTCCTGGCAATTGAGGATCGGGCGGTCGACCCGAGCATAAGCAGGCAGGAGGATACGCGGATACATATCGCCCAATTCCCGGGACAGGTAAAAGCCCGTTACCAGCGGGTCTTCCTCCTCGTTTTCGGCTTTTTTGATGCGTATGGTCGGGTTATTTTTATCCACTTCTGTATATACGCTGAACCACTGGTTGTTGGGCAATTTATCGGCGTCCAATTTGGAAAAGCCTTCAAAACGCATATTGGGCTGGTTGCCGCGCAGGATGATCTTTCCTTTAAACATCACTTTTGTGGCCATGAAAAAACTGTCTTTTTCAGCCAGGTCGCCATTGGCGGTAGTCAGTACGTTTTTGGTAGCCTGGGTGCCCGGGCCGCGGCGTTCGCCAATGATGTTGTTAAAAAACACCTCCTGGTTGTGGTCGGGGATATTGTATTCGTAATACCCGGTAGCATTGTACAGTTTTTTGCCCTTAATATCTACCACAGCGCGGTTGATCGTGTGGTACTTGGTAATCGTGTCGCACAAAATACGGGCGTCAGTGATCTGTTTCATTTTACCGCCCGGCTGCACAAAAATATTGGCGGTATCCGGCGGGTAAATAAAGGCATCTGCCGATTTAATCACTTTTACGCCGCCGATTTCCAGGAGGTTCGTTTCCAGGTCGTAGAGGGCTGTTTTACCCAAAAAAGAAAGCGTATCCTGGTCGGGATCGATAGAAACGAAGTTGCCCGGTTTTTTTTCATCGGCTTTAAACTCAATCGTTTTACCCTTCATGTCCCAGGTAAATTCATTCATCGAAGTGCGGTACTGGTCGAGTGGCAGCGTCGTTGTGGCGCTTTCCGAATTGGCTTTGAACAGACCGGTCTGGGCATCGAAATCCAGTTCGCCGTCGATATTTTTAGAATCGAAGGCAATACCTTTTCCGTCCAGCGATTTAATTTCCAGATTGGCAGTATCCGCGCTGGCCTGGAAGGGGCCGTAAGAAATCTGTTTGGAAGTCAGTTTACCTTCCGCCCATTCAAATTCGCCGCGGCCTTTCAGACCCGTTGGGGTCAGCACCAGCACACCTTTGTGCGAGTAACCCTCCGCTTTAAACAATTCGAAGGCTTTGCCTTTACTTTCCACATACATCGAATCGCGGAAAGGCAGCCAGTTCACCGATACGTTCTGGCCTTTGGCCTGCGGTACCTTCACTTCGCTGGCGCGGTCTTCCTCCATGAAGAATTTTTTAGCCGTCCCGGTAGTTTGTTTGGGCCTGAAAATCAGGTCTTCGGATTCGATATCCGCAGTCAGGTATTCGAGTGTGCCTTTTCCAAGAAAACCTTTGTTGCTGAGGTCCAGTTCGCCGGTATAATTGCCTTTGGCGGTGTAAATCGGGTATCCTTTTGCCGGAGTTTTATGTTTAAAACCGAATGATTTATCTTCATCGCGCACCACAATCGTTTCCTTGAACGGCGGAAAAATAGTGGCGGAGCTCATTTCACCTTTAAATTTCAGTTGTTCCTTGGTATAACTGTTCAAACTGTTGAAGGAAAAAGGATCGAGTTTGAAATAGAAAGAATCGCGGGTGTACACGCCGTTCTGCGTCTCTTTCCGGTCATAATACACGAAGGAATTTTTCTTTGATTGCAGGGATGGGAAGGTCGGCAGCGTGTCTTTACCCGATTTGTTGTTGGGCGCATCCACCAGCAGCGCACCGGACAGGCGTTCGATGGTGGAGTTCATGGCATCTGCCGTAGGTTGCTGGGTTTTCGGGTCGACGCCGCCATTGGGAATATAAAAATCCAGGTGCCGTACCGAATCAAATTCCACCTGGAATTTTTCATAATTAAACTGCATATTTTTACCTTCAAACAGGGCAAAACCTGCAAAAAGCCGACCTGTAAAACGCATATCGCGGTTTTTCAGCAAGGTAAACTCGCGGTTGTAAGGAATGACCGCCACCCTTTTCCGCTGGCTGATGTCAATTTTATTGACCTCGAACACCTCCGTTTCTTTGGTTTTGAGGTTCAGACGGGCATTTGCCTGGGCGCTGGACGATTCGATATTGATGGCGTCGAAGTCGCGTTTGCCCTGGCTGGCCAGGGCGTATAGTTCGAGTTTATCGCGCAATTCGATCTCGTGCCGGTCGAAATAGTAGTTGATATAACCCTCCTGCACCATCTGTGCAAGCAGGGTCTGTATGCTGGAATAGTCGAATTTTGGATTGATCTCCTGTGCGAAAGCATTGTCGGATACCAGGCGGCCATTACCTGCGTCCTGATCGCTTTTCCGCCACAGGGTGTACAGGGTAGAAATCGGGTTTTTGTCCGAAATCATCTGCATTTTGTGGTATTCTGCGGGATTGAAGTGGTTGCTGCTTTCAAACCGCACTTTTTTCTCCACCCCTTTCACCGTGCCGATGCGGGCGCCGATCTCCAGCGAATCGTAGTTGAGGTGCCAGGCGATACGGTCCGTATTCAGGTTCATGTTGTAAAAAGAAGAGAAAAACGGGTTGCGCTCCGAACCTTTATCCCCTTTGGACAACGTAATCACCTGTTTGGGAATATCCACCCGCAATTCGGCAGCCGGGTGATACAGGCTGTCATTGTCCATGTACAGGCGGGCGTCCACCCCCTGAGCGACGATGCTTTCGCCGCGTTTGATGATGAACAACGGCCCCTTGCCGTAAAAAACCTGTTCGCGTTTTTTGTTGTAAATCCGCACCTGCGCCGGCTCGTTGCCCGAACCGTAACCATACAGGGAATTGCCCGCTAATTTAAAACCGCCGATGTATTCAATGCCGGCGCCTATTTTTGTGATTTTCAGCACTTTAGCAAAGGATTCAAAACGCGGAAACTGAAAATCCTGCAACGAATCGGGTTTGGCGATGGCCGGGCGGGAACGCACAACTACATTGTTTTCAAACTTGCCCGGAACCCCTTCCCGGAAATACAGCGGGTAATACAACATGGCCGTATCGCACTGAAAAAGTGGCTTCACCGCTTCCACTTTGTAGTTGGTCAATTCGGCATAAATGCTCGAATCCAGTCCCGCTTCCGACCAGGAAACCCGACCGCCATTGCCGCGCCAGACACCTTCAAAAGGCAGGTATCGACCACTTGTTTTACGAATCGTGGTAGAGTCTATTTTGCGGGCGCCGATCAGATCTACTTCTTTAAAAACCACCGCCGGTGTGCGGTCGCGGTATTCAAAATCAAACGAGCCACCCTTTATTTTCCAGGTAACGGAACCGCCTTCACCCGTTTTCAGGGCGCGTTGCTCCATAAAATCCGCTGAAAATTCGAGAAACTGTCCAATCGGTTTGGCTTTACCTTTTTCCACATCGGCCAGCACATTTTCTGCAAAATGGTGCCAGCGGCGAAACAAGGTCGTATCCGCATCGTTCCGGGCGCCAGTAAGCGCATTGATATAGTTTTTAAAATAAGGAAATGGCGACAGTTTCTGGTCTCTCAAAACATTGGAAACCAGGATGATATGCTTCATATCGTCTTCGCTGAAAACGCCGGAGCGATACGTTGTTTTAAAAACGGAAAATGACTCTTCCAGGTCGGGCCGTTTGGACGCCGTCATGAACTGGCCGAGCTGATCGACAAACTCATTGGGCGCTTCCGAAAAACGTACAGGCGTCTGCGCAAGGAGCGCCGCAGGGGCTGCCCAAAGCGTCAGCAGTAATAAACAAAAGGCAAAAGAGGCGGAGTAGCAGGATTTTTTTGTCATCGAAACTGTGGCAAAATTTGATGTGGAACCCGGGAAATGCCGGGCAAAAAAGTATAATACGTTGGAAATGGTTGAGGTCCGGTTTCTAACGAATAAAATTGGAAAATGGTGTGCGGGATAGAGAAGTGAGAAGTGAGAGAGTGAGAGAGTGAGAGGCGTCCCCCTTGGCATTTGCTTATATTTTGATTCTGGGTTTTCAGGCCTGTAATCGTAATCGTGTTTGGTGTGTGGTGTTTAGTGTTTCGGGAGCTTCGCGTTTGGCAGTAGTTGATATTTTGGTCGAATTTTCACAAATGCCAAACGCGAAGCTCCC
>JALHMA010000170.1 GCA_022844265.1 Saprospiraceae bacterium
GCCGACCAGTCGCAGGCTTCGGTGCCACCGGCGCCGGCGTTGATGGTCAGCACGGCATTCATTTCGTCCTCTTTTTGGTTGAGGGTACTTCGGAATTCGGCGTCTGCCAGAATACTTTCGGCTTTGGCGTACTGGGCATCCACTTCTTCTTCGGAAGCCATACCTTCTTTCTGAAACTCGAACAAACCTTCCAGGTCGTCTATTTCACGTGCGAGGGCAGCGTAGTCGTCGAGCCAGTTTTTGCTGCTGCCGAGCTTGCGCTGAATGGCTTCCGCGCGTTTCGGATCGCTCCAGAATTGCGGGTCGAGGGTTTGGGCGGTCAGGTCTTCTACTTCCCGTGAACGGTTGTCCACGTCAAAGATACCTCCTGAGGACCGCCAACTTATCTTTCAGTTCTTTTAACTGTTCGATGGTCATGTTGGAAACGGTTGGAACCCCTTGCGGGGGTTTAGAGTTAAAAATGTGTGTTTAGTGTTTGGTGTTTGGTGTTTAGGGCGCTCCGCCTTTGGCAGTAGTTGGTATTTTGGCCAAATTATCACACAGGCCAAGCCCGAAGCGCCCTAAACACCAAACACTAAACACTAAACACTGTTAGGCATGTCCCGGCGTATCCACATCCGGCAAATCGGGAATCTGATCGGCGATCTTTTCGCGTTCGCTGATAATTTCCACCAATCTGCGGACGGTTCTGCGGCGGATCTGGCGCTCCAGGTCTTTGTTGGGATCTTTGAGGATGTATTGAAATTTCAACGCTACATGTTCTTTTTTTACTTCTGCCACGCGCAGGTAATAACTTTCCGGTTTGATCAGGTCTTTGAACGGACTGAGCACTTCTACCAGGATGCTTTCGAGTTCCTCCACCGTTTTGAGGTGTTTCAGATCAATTTCAAAATCAATACTGGTTCGTTTGATTTCGCGCTTGGTATAATTGACCACCTCCGAGTTCATCGCCACATTGTTCGGAATGTAAATCATATCATCGTCGTCATTCAGCAAGTGGATATTCTGCAAGGTGATATCCGTAATTTTTCCCCGGTGCTGGCCGATGCTGACATTGTCGCCGATGCTGAGCTGGCTGGAAAATGTCATAATCATACCGTTGATCATATTTGAAATATAGTCTTTTGTCAGAATGGCAAGACCCGCAAAGATGATCGACAGGGAAGTAAATAATTCTTTGACCTGAATACGAAACAACGAAAGTATTCCCACCACAATACCTGTTACAAGCAGCAGCGAGTAAATCTGACCTACCCCTATGACGAAGTTATCGTCGCCCCATACCTTATGCCTGCGCCGGTACCACCAGACGGTGAAGAACTGGATGAAATCAACCAGCATCAGGAAAAGCGCCAGGCTGGCCAAAGCCGTGATATAATAGTCCAGCGCCTCCCGATACTTAAAAGTGGCATAAAAACGCGAAACATCCCATTCCCCGAGTCGTATGGCGACCAGAGAACCGAAAATAAACGCTTTGAAGAGCAGGATAAGGTATTTCATGGGTAAGTAAAAGGGCAAAATTACAAAGGGCAAAAGGCAATGTAAGTCAATGAGTTAATACACCTTCTCGTTCAAAACCGCTTTGTGTTGGCCATAAACACTGATATTGGGTAAAGTTGTTCCACCCACAAATTTTATTTATCCAAAAGAATTTCGACGCTGTGCATCGGAAGTCCGAAAGCATCGGCAACGCCTTTGTAGACCACTTTACCATTGATCACATTGAGGCCCAGGCGCAGCTCTGCATTTTCCTTACACGCTTTCCGCCAGCCTTTCTGTGCCAGTTGCGTAGCGTAAGGCAGGGTGGCATTGGTGAGCGCTACGGTAGATGTAAACGGCACAGCGCCGGGCATATTGGCTACGCAGTAGTGCACTACATCTTCAATGATATACGTCGGATCGGCGTGTGTGGTAGGACGCGTCGTTTCGATACAGCCACCCTGGTCTACGGCTACGTCGACGAGCACCGTACCCGGACGCATCAGTTTGAGCATATCGCGGGTAATCAGGTTGGGCGCTTTGGCCCCGGGTATCAGAACGGCCCCGATAATCAGGTCGTGCGTTTGTATCAGGCGGCGGATATTGTACTCATTGGAATACATAGTGGTGACATTCGCCGGCATGATGTCGCTCAGGTAGCGCAGGCGCGGCAGGCTCACATCGAGCAGTGTCACTTGTGCACCCAGTCCGGCAGCCATTTTAGCGGCCTGCATACCTACAATACCGCCACCGATCACCAGCACCTTGCCGGGTTCTACACCCGGGACGCCGCCCAGGAGCACACCTCGGCCTCCGGTGGGTTTTTCCAGGTACTTGGCGCCTTCCTGTATGGCCATACGTCCGGCAACTTCCGACATTGGAATCAGGAGGGGCAGTTGACGGTCTTTGGTTTCCACGGTTTCATAAGCGAGGCAGATAGCGCCGCTTTTGATCATTGCATGGGTGAGTTCTTCACTGGAAGCAAAGTGGAAATAAGTGAAAATCAGTTGATTGGCACGGCATTTACCATACTCTTCCGCAATAGGCTCTTTTACTTTCATGATCATTTCAGCCTGTGCCCATACTTCATCCGCTGTCTGCAGAATCTGTGCGCCGGCCTCCAGATAATCATTGTCATTAAATCCGCTACCTACGCCGGCTATACTTTGTACCAGAACGGTATGACCGAGTTTGGTCAGTTCCAGCGCTCCGGCCGGAGTGAGCGCTACCCGGTTTTCATTGCTTTTAATTTCTTTTGGTACGCCAATAATCATGTTGTATTGATTTTAGTCTGGTTAAAGATTTTCTTTTGGTGTGTTTGGTGCTTAGTGTTTGGTGTTTCGGGCGCTCCGCTTTTGGCGGTAAGTTGGCATTTTGGCCAAATTATCACAAAGGCCAGGTCCAAAGCGCCCTAAACACCAAACACTAAAAACCAAACACAAAAAAAGCAAAGGTAGGAAAAGAGTGGGAGCCATCTAAAAAATACCTGGAAGAGTGGTACTTTTCAAATGGTCGTTGTGGTGTATTGACGGTGTGACTCGGAGTCACCCCGTCAATAAGCAAAGTTCGATTTTGGGCAAAAAAAAAGCGCGGGTCTTTACCCGCGCTCCAGAATTTCTTCAATTCTAAAAACAATACTTACACACATTAGTATCTATTTCCAGAATCGTGCCAAAAATGAAAACTACGCGGCATTTATAAAAAAATTTTTCTCGTACGTCGAAATCACTCCTTTTTCAAGGGCGATGCGGAACAATTGCTGCACGGCGGCGCGCCCTTTTTCTCCCAGGTCAACCGTATAATCCGTCACATAAAGGTCTATATGCGCCTGCATGACCGCATCATCCATCGACTGCGCGTGCTGACGCACGAAGGGCATCACTTCAGCCGGATGCGCAAAGGCATATTCCACACTTCGGCGAAGCACCCTGTTTATTTTTTGTTGAATTGCTTCCGGGATATCACGACGCACAACAATTCCCCCAAGTGGGATAGGTAATCCGGTGCCGGATTCCCAGTATTCCCCAAGATCGATCAGTTTGACCAATCCTTTTTGCGCGTATGTAAACCGGTTTTCATGGATAATAAGACCGGCATCGACCTTTCCGTCCAGTACAGCGTCCTCAATGGCTGAAAACAGGGTTTCCCGTTTGTCCGATGCGAATGGATAGGCCAGGCTGAATAACAAATGGGCGGTGGTCATTTTGCCGGGAATGGCAATGGCGGCGGCGTTAATCTGCTGATCCGTCATCGGCGCGCGCGCTACAAGCAGCGGGCCGCAGTTATTGCCGAGCGCACTGCCGGCATGCAGGAGCGCATAACGATGGGTCAGGTGTGCAAAGGCGTGGTAACTCAATTTGGTTACCGCAATATCTCCGGCAAAAGCGCGGCGGTTCAGGGCTTCCACATCTTCCATAAAAACCTCAAAATCAAGCCCTTCTGTATCTATCCGGCCATGCAGCATGGCGTCGAAGATGAAGGTGTCGTTGGGGCAGGGGGAGAAGCCGAGGGACAATCGCATCGTGTGAGTTGTGAGTTGTGAGTTGTGAGTAGTGAGTAGTGAGTTGTGAGTATACATTCACTCACAGTGACCGTAGATACTCACAACTCACAACTCACTATTCACTACTCACTATTCAATATTCGTCTTCGTTGAAGAAAAAGTCGTCGTGTCGCGGGTAATCCGGCCAGATATCTTCAATGCCTTCATACATTTCGCCGTCGTCTTCGAGTTCTTCCAGGTTATCGATAACCTCACTGGGCGAACCGGAACGGATGGCATAATCTATCAGTTCATCTTTGGTGGCCGGCCAGGGGGCTTCTTCTAAGTGGGAGGCTAATTCAAGTGTCCAATACATAGTTCGCCGTTCTTTTGAAAGGTTCAGGTTTTTTATAAAATCAGCATGGCATCGCCATAGCTGTAGAAACGATATTTTTCTTTTACCGCCTCGTTATAGGCATCCATAATAAGATCGAGACCGCCAAATGCAGAAACCAGGATCAACAGGCTGGATTTCGGCAGGTGAAAATTGGTCACCATACTGTTGGCAATGCTGAATTCATAAGGTGGATAAATAAACTTGTTGGTCCAGCCCTCGACTTGTTTCAACATGTGCTCGGCAGAAACGGCTGTTTCGACGGAGCGCATTACGGTAGTACCTACGGCGCACACTTTTTTGTGGTTCTGGAGGCCTTTATTCACCGTTTCAGCGGCAGCAGCAGAAATCCTGAAGTATTCCGCTTCCATTTTATGCTTGGACAGGTCTTCCACATCGATGGTGCGGAAAGTGCCCAAGCCGATATGCAGGGTCAATTCTGCGAAGTTTACCCCTTTCAATTCAAGGCGTTTCATCAGTTCGCGGCTGAAGTGCAGACCTGCGGTCGGCGCCGCAACTGCGCCGATTTCCTTGGCATAAATCGTCTGGTAACGCTCGCGGTCGACGGCTTCCGGCTCCCTCTCAATGTATTTGGGTAGCGGCGTATTTCCCAGTTTGAGCAGTTCATTCTGGAAATCATCATCCGTACCGTCGAACAGAAAACGAATGGTGCGGCCGCGCGAAGTCGTATTATCTACCACTTCTGCTACCAAAGCATCGTTGCCGTGCTCGTCTTCGAAGTAGAGTTTGTTACCCACCCTGATTTTACGGGCGGGGTCAACCAGCACATCCCACAAGCGGGCGTCGTGGTTGAGTTCGCGAAGCAAAAAAACTTCGATTTTCGCCCCCGTTTTTTCTTTCTGACCGAATAAACGGGCAGGAAAAACCTTTGTGTTATTAAAAATCATGACATCACCGTCATTGAAGTAGTTGAGCAGGTCTTTAAAAACCTTGTGCTCTACCTTACCGGTTTGACGATGAACCACCATCAGGCGACTCTGGTCGCGCTCATCGCTTGGATACTGGGCAACGAGTTCCTTTGGCAGGTTAAAATTGAATTGAGAAAGTTTTGTGCGCATAATTCGGTGAAGTGAACAACGGGAGCCGGATTTTATTGTTGTTCCGGGCGGGAATTACCCGTTTCCTTTTTTTGATCTTTGGTTTTTTTGACAGGATAATACCTACCTGTTATCGCATTTACAGCCATTTTCGCGGAGATGACCCGCAAAAATGGCTGCAAAAATATAATTATTCGGCAAACGATAACTGAAAATAAGGTTTTTACTTTTCAAACAGAAAAGTAACAGGGCAACTGTACAGCAAGACGGGCTTTGATAGCCTGGTGCTTTTTGTTCTTTTGCCCTTTTATTTAGGCAATAGCCACCTTTTTTTCCGATTTCTTGCGTTCGAAATCTTTCAGATAGACTTTACGCAAACGGATGTTACGGGGTGTAACTTCCACATACTCATCATCCTGAATATATTCGAGCGCTTCTTCCAGAGAAAAGCGGCGCGGCGGTGGCAGCGATGCTTTATCATCGGAGCCGGAAGCGCGCATATTGGTCAGTTTTTTTGTTTTGGTGATATTGACCACCAGGTCGCCCGGACGGTTATTTTCACCAATTACCTGGCCTTCGTACACATCTTCACCTGCATCGATGAAAAAAGTGCCGCGATCCTGGAGGTTATCCAAAGAGTATGGAATGGCCGTGCCAGTTTCCATAACAATCAGCGAACCGTTCTGACGGCTGGGCATTTCACCTTTCCATGGTTCGTAACCCACAAAGCGGTGCGTCACAACTGCTTCGCCCTGTGTAGCGGTCAGCAAATTGGAACGAAGACCGATAATACCGCGGGAAGGCATGCTGAAACGCAGCAAAAAGCGGTCGCTTTTAGGCTCCATACTGGTCATTACACCTTTACGGCGCGTCACTAATTCTATACACTTGCCGCTGGAAACTTCCGGTACGTCGATGGTCAGTTCTTCCATCGGCTCCTGTCTTTGGCCGTCGATCTGTTTGATGATAACACGCGGCTGACCGATTTGAAGTTCATAACCTTCGCGGCGCATGGTTTCAATCAGGATAGACAAGTGCAAAACCCCGCGACCGTACACCATAAAGGAATCGGCCGAATCGGTTTCTTCCATACGCATGGCCAGGTTTTTTTCCAGTTCGCGCTCTAAGCGCTCCCGCACGTGGCGGCTGGTGACAAATTTGCCTTCCTGACCAAAAAACGGGGAATCGTTGATGGTGAAAAGCATACCCATCGTCGGCTCGTCGATGTTGATCGTTTCGAGTGCTTCCGGGTTTTCGTAGTCGGCAATCGTATCGCCGATTTCAAATCCTTCCACACCAACAATAGCGCAGATGTCGCCTGCTTCTACTTCTGCCGCTTCTTTTTTGGCCAAGCCGTCAAATACATACAGGCCCTTGATGCGGTGTTTTTGCACCGTACCGTCTTTTTTAACCAGGGAAACAGGCTGGTTGGAAGTCAGTTTGCCGCGGCTCAGACGACCGATAGCAATACGGCCGATGAAGCTGGAATAGTCTAAAGAAGTAACTAGCAACTGCGGTGTGCCGACCGATACTTTCGGCGGCGGGATATATTTGATGATATCATCCAGCAGCGTGGTGATGTCTGTTGTCGGATTTTTCCAGTCGTGCCCCATCCAGCCTTGTTTGGCCGAACCGAAGATCACCGGGAAGTCGAGTTGTTCTTCCGTGGCATCGAGGGAGAACATCAGGTCGAATACCTGCTCGTGCGCCAGATCGGGGTTGCAATTGGGTTTGTCTACCTTGTTGACCACCACGATCGGCTTTTTGCCCATTTCCAGGGCTTTTTGCAGTACGAAGCGGGTTTGCGGCATCGGACCTTCAAAAGCGTCTACGAGCAGCAGTACGCCGTCGGCCATATTGAGCACGCGCTCCACCTCGCCACCGAAGTCGGCGTGACCGGGCGTGTCAATAATGTTGATCTTGACACCTTTATACTGGATCGCTACATTTTTTGCCAAAATGGTGATCCCGCGCTCGCGTTCAAGGTCGTTGCTGTCCATAATCAGGTCGCCTGTGATCTCGTGTTCTTTGAACAACTTGGAGGCGTGGATCAGTTTGTCAACAAGGGTGGTCTTGCCGTGGTCGACGTGGGCAATAATGGCAATATTACGAATTTCTCTCATCGAAAATAAAAAGTGGTGTGTATGGGGTGGTTTGCCTAATTTTTGAAAAATGATATTTGGTAGCCGATGTTTTGATTTCAAGAATCAGAATTTTTTCCAAAATTTCGGATAAATGCCCAAATTATTGGAAAAACACACCCACTTTCAAATGAACCGCAAAGGTAAGGTTTTATCTAACGGAAAAAAAGAAAAGTACAAGGCCTATTTTGTTAACGGAATATCAATTTTTGATAATCATTCCGAATCGGGTCGGTAATGGGGATGGAAACAGAATATTATTTTCCGGTTTTTGGATGTTAGCCCCCGGCCCGCTCTCTACCTGGGCGAGATTTGTGCTGCGCTCCTCGTAGAGTAATGGAACACGGATCGAACGGATTGGACACGGATTTTCGCGCTTCGCGCTCGTAGGAATAATGGGGACGCGGATTACGCGGATTTTGCGGATTTACGCGGATTTTCCGCTTTAGAGTTGACACGGATCAAATATTATGTCCATTTTTAGAAAAGTAGGTCAACTCTAAAGCGGGAAAATCCGCGTAAATCCGCAAAATCCGCGTAATCCGCGTTGCCATTATTCCTACGAGCGCGAAGCGCGAAAATCCGTATCCAATCCGCTCAATCCGTGTTCCACCACTCTACGAGCGATCTGAGGGTGAGAATCAAAAAAATCCTCCCCCAAAACTTGACTTATTAAAAACACCCGCCTATCTTTGCAGCGAAAATTCGCTAAAAATATCATTCACTTTTCAGATACAAACAATACTATTTACCCATGGCAGCAACAGTTGAAGCAACAGACGTACTCAATGGCGGCGAATTTCTGATTCGCGACAGTCGCGCTGAAGATGTGTTCATTCCCGAGGAACTGAACGAAGAGCAACTGATGGTCAAACAAATGTCCATCGACTTCATCAAAAACGAAATTGACCCCGTCAGAGCAAGATTGGAGAAACAGGAGCCTGGTCTGGCGCCTTCGCTGCTCAAAAAAATGGGTGATCTGGGTCTGCTCGGCGCACACATGCCCACTGTATATGGCGGCACGGAAATGGACACCAATACCAATACCGTCATTTCGGAAGCATTCGGTCCTGCCGGTTCTTTTATCGTGTCGTTTGCAGCCCACACCGGTATCGGCATGCTGCCTATACTATACTTCGGCACGGAAGAACAAAAACAGAAATACCTGCCCGGTCTTATCTCCGGCGACCTCAAGGCTGCCTATTGCCTGACGGAGCCTGGTTCCGGTTCGGATGCACTGGCTGCCAAAACCCGCGCTGATCTCAGCGCCGACGGCTCTCACTATGTGATGAACGGTCAAAAAATGTGGATTTCCAATGCCGGTTTTGCCGATGTGTTTATTGTTTTTGCCAAAATAGGCGGCGATAAATTCACGGGTTTCATTGTAGACGCACATACACCCGGCATCACGCTGGGCGCCGAAGAAGACAAACTCGGCATCAAAGGTTCCTCTACCCGCCAGGTGTTTTTTGAAAATGCCAAAGTGCCTGCCGAAAACGTTTTAGGTGAAATCGGCAAAGGCCACCTCATCGCTTTCAACGCCCTGAACATCGGTCGCTACAAATTGGGCGTGATGTGTATCGGCGGCAACAAGGAAGTGATCAATATGGCCACCCGCTACGCCAACGAACGCCATCAATTCGGCCAGTCTATCGGCAACTTCGGCGCTATCCAGTACAAATTAGCAGAAATGGCCATCCGCAATTTCGCCGCCGAAAGCACAGCTTACCGCACATCCGAACTGATGTCGGATAAAAAAGCGCAGGAAGAAGCGGCTGGACAACCCTACGGTCAGGCGATGCTGGAAGCCGCAGAAGAATACGCTATCGAATGTTCCATCCTGAAAGTGCTCGGCTCCGAAGTGACTGACTACTGCGTGGATGAAAACGTACAAATACACGGCGGCATCGGTTTCAGCGAAGAATACGCTGCTGCCCGTGCCTACCGCGACAGCCGGATCAACCGCATTTACGAAGGCACCAACGAAATCAACCGGATGCTCATGGTCGATCAGTTGTTCAAACGCGCCCTGAAAGGCAAATTGGACATCGTCGGACCGGCCTGGGCAGTGCAAAAAGAACTGACTTCCATGCCTTCCATGGAAAAACTGGAAGGCGCTTATGCCGAAGAAGTAAAAGCATTGGCCGATTTCAAAAAAATCATCCTGATGGTCGCCGGCGGCGCTGCCAAAATGCAGATGGACGGTAAACTGAACCTGAAAGACGAACAGGAAATCCTGATGAACTGCGCGGATATGCTGATCGACCTGTACTCGGCCGAGTCGATGCTGCTGCGCGTGCAAAAATTAGTAAACCTGCCGAAAGAACAACCGCAGGAAGTGTACGACGCCATGTTGCAGGTGTTTTTCCACGACGCTACCGCCCGCATGGGCAAAAATGCCACAGACGCCCTGGCTTCCTTCGCCGAAGGCGATCTGCTGAAAACGTTCCTGATGGGTCTGAAACGTTTTACGAAATACCCGGCCGTGAATGTGAAAGTGAAACGGCGGACCATCGCAGAGGCATTACTGAAAGCCAACGGGTGGTGCTTTTAAGTCCGAAGTCGTCAGTGCGAAGTGAGAAGTCCGTAGAGTGCGCCGTCACTTAAGTCCGAAGTGCGAAGTCGATAGTGCGAAGTCCGTAGAGTGTGCCGTTCCATGTTTGGGAAACCCAAGTGTGGAACGGTGTACTCTACGGACTTCGCACTTCGCACTGACGACTTCGGACTGCTTAAAAGCGCAAGTGCTTGACCGTCTGCCCCTTATTCATCAATTGTTTCAGTGAATCCACGCCGATGGACAGGTGCATTTGTGCAAAATTGGCGGTCACAATTTTATCGCTGGCTTCCGTTTTGATGCCTTCGCGGGTCATGGGCATATCGCTGACGAGCAGCAGGGCGCCGGCGGGCATCTGGTTTTTAAATGCCGCCACAAAGATGGTCGCCGTTTCCATGTCGATGGCGATACAGCGCAGGTCGCGCAATTTTTGTTTAAAGTCTTCCCGGTGTTCCCAGACGCGTTTGTTGGTCGTGTACACCACACCCGTCCAGTAGTCGCGTTCGTAATCGCGGATGGTGGTAGATACCGCTTTTTGCAGGGCAAACGCGGGCAGGGCCGGCACCTCCGGCGGCAGGTAGTCATTGCTGGTACCTTCCCCGCGGATAGCCGCAATGGGCAGAATCAGGTCGCCATTGATATTCTTTTTGGATTTGAGGCCGCCGCATTTGCCCAGAAACAACACGGCTTTGGGGTGAATGGCCTCCAGCAGGTCGATGACCAGGCCCGCATTAGGGCTACCGATTCCAAAATTAATGATGGTAATACCGTCTGCAGTAGCAACCTGCATCGGACGGTCAGATCCATAAATCGGCACATCGTGCTGCTCTGCAAAGGCTTTCACGTAGCCGCCGAAATTGACCAGCAGGATGTATTCCCCGAATTTTTCAAGCGGCATGCCCGTGTAACGCGGCAACCAGTCTTTTACAATGGCTGCTTTTTCCGCTTTTTGTTGCAGGTAGTTATCACGCGAAATAGTGTCTAAATCCTGCTGCGAAATCAAATTTTTATTTTCTTCCGGGTCTTGCATAAGGTGTTTTTCCCGGCAAAGGTCGGGAAAGTGCCGTCGAACTGCCCGTTTCAGCAATAATTTTTTGTAAAAAAATTGTAACGGGGGTATACTTGAAGCGATTTGCGCTTGGTTGTACAGGAATTTGCCATCCTGATGCAAAAATTCTTATGCCCCATACAGGCAAGGATGTTCCATTGATTGTTGACATTTGCGACAAACAAATAAAATCCCGCCCGAAACAGATTTTTACGTGAAAAGGAAAAGGGCAAGAAGCATTAGGCAATGAAAATTTTAATCGCTAATAATACCATCATCCCGGTTCATGCCTACGGCGGCACCGAGCGCATCATCTGGTGGCTGGGAAAAGAACTGTGCAAAATGGGCCACGAGGTTACCTATTTAGTTAAAAAAGGTTCCTTATGCCCCTTTGCCAATATCATAGAAATCGACGACAAAAAAACGTTTGCCGCTCAGATTCCGCCCGATACCGACCTGGCACACTTCCATTTTGAAATGGATGAAACCTTGTCCGTGCCGCACTTGACCACCGTACACGGCAACAGCAGCAGCCCGAAAACATTCCACCGCAACACTGTTTTTATTTCGCACAACCACGCCAAAAG
>JALHMA010000171.1 GCA_022844265.1 Saprospiraceae bacterium
GCACTGCTGACGGTGGTGTAATGCACGAACATAAGTAGTTATTAGTTATCAGTTATCTGTGTTGATACTCAAGTATTTGTAAAGAATTTAAGCAATACTAATTTTGCGCATCTAATTCGTAAAAACGGAACAAAGTAAAGGAATTTTGTTAAAACAACGATCTTGCCTTCTCTCACTTCTCACTTCTCACCCCTCACTTCTTATTTATGCCTTTGGTTGCCCCTCTTCCCCCTGACCACGATCCCGAAGTTGCCGAACTGGCACGTTTTTTTAACGAAACCCTCGGATTTTGCCCCAATTCGGTACTCACCATGCAACGCCGTCCTGCCATTGCAAAGGCCTTTATCGGCTTGAACAAAGCAGTGATGGAGAATCAGGGGCGTGTAAACAGCGATTTGAAACGCCTGATCGGTTATTTGGCTTCTCTGTCGGCGGGTTGTCAATATTGCCAGGCCCACACCATCCGTGCAGCCGAACGATACGGGGCCGAACCCGACAAACTCGAACATGTCTGGGAATATCGCAGCCACCCGGCTTTCTCCGATGCCGAACGCGCCGCGCTCGATTTTGCCGTAGCCGCTTCCGCCATACCCAATGGCGTGGATGCTGCCATTGCCGAACGACTGCATCAGCATTGGAATGAAGGGGAAATTGTGGAAATACTGGGGGTGATTGCACTTTTCGGCTATCTCAATCGTTGGAATGACAGCATGGGTACCGCATTGGAAGATCCGGCGCTGGAAGACGGCCGGCGTTTCCTCAGCAGGCAGGGTTGGTCGGGCGGAAAACACGTTCTTTAGTGTTTGGTGTGTGGTGTTTAGTGTTTGGGGCGCTCCGCCCAAGCCACTCACTGTTGTCAAAAACGAATTACACACAGTGCCAAGGGCGAAGCGCCCTAAACACTAAACACTAAACACTGGCTAAGCACCCCCAAACACTAAACACCAAACACCATACACGACTTAAATGCTGAGCGATTTTTTTGAAAACCGCCTCAGGGCGGCACTTGAACTACTTTTTGGCACGCTGGACGATCATACATTCAGCGGCATCCAGGCCTTTTTTGAATGGGTGGACCTGCATGGCGGCGCCTGTTTGTTCCGGCAGGGCGACCAGGGCGACAGTATGTACGTATTGGCCGGCGGTCGGCTCCGGGTGCTCCGGCAGGACAGCAACGGACGCCGGGAAGCCGTTGCGGAAATAGCGGCCGGTGAAACGGTGGGCGAAATGGCGCTCATCACCGGCGAGCCGCGCAATGCCGATATTGTTGCCATGCGCGACAGTGTTCTGGCTCGTATCTCAAAGGCCGATTTTGAACGGTTGATCGCTATTTATCCGCAGGCGCTGTTACAAATTTCCAAATCCATTATTGAGCGTTTGCGGGAACAAACGGTTGCTAACAGGCACAAAAAGCATATTACGAACCTGTGCCTGTTGCCGCTATCCACTTCTGTAGATACCACAAATTTTACACGCCAACTTCGGGAAGCGCTGTCTGTTCATGGCGATGTAATCTGCCTGAACAGCGACCACATCGATGCAGCATTGGGTGTTCCGGGTATGGCACAATGTACCCGCAAAGAAAACGTACAACATCGCCGCCTCACTTCCTGGCTGGAAGAACAGGAAAGTATATATCGCTTTGTGCTGTATCTCCCGGACCCGGTCGATTCCGAATGGACGCACCGCTGTCTGCGCCAGGCCGATGAAGTGTTGCTCATCGGCGATTCCAGCCAATCGCCCGATCTGCACCCCATTGAAATCAGGTATCTCCAGGGCAGGGAACGCCTCTCTACGGCGGGGCAAACGCTGGCATTGTTACATCAGCCCAAAACAAAGATTCCGGCAGGAACGGCTGCCTGGATCATGCCGCGAAACCTGAATTTTCACCACCACCTGCGCCGGAACAATCCTTCCGATATGGCACGGCTTGCCCGTTTTTTGAGCGGAAAAGCCATCGGTTTGGTGCTTTCCGGAGGCGGAGCAAAAGGATTCGCACATATCGGCGTTTACCGGGCACTGGAAGAAGCGGGCATTGCAGTCGATCTGGTGGGAGGTACCAGTATCGGCGCCATCATGGGCGCTTTGATCGCCCGCGGCCTCGACGGCGAAACCATGCGTACACGCTGCCGGGAGGTTTTTAAAAAAAGCCCGACCGGCGATTTTAACCTGGTACCGCGTGTTTCCGTTTTTAAAGCAAAAAAACTGGAAAGCCTGCTGCAGGAACATTTTGGCGACCTACGCATAGAAGATTGCTGGCTCAACTTTTTTTGTGTCTCCTGCAACCTGACCAGAAATATTCCACATGTCCACCGGGCTGGAGCCCTGTCCGCAGCGCTGCGGGCCAGCATCAGCATCCCGGGGGTGTTTCCACCTGCCGAATTTGAAAATGAACTGTATGTGGATGGCGGCGTATTTGATAACATGCCGGTAGATGAAATGAACAGGCTTGGAGTAGGCACCATCATTGCCGTCGATCTGCAAATGCACCGGGAAGAAGACCTCAGCCAAACAGATGTGTACCGCAAACGAAAATTGCCCAACCTGCTTTTTGTAGTGATGGAATCGGCTATGCTCAGCGGACGATACCACGCCCAATCGCATAGAAAAGTGGTGGATCAATACTTCAATCCGCCGCTGCAAGGTGTCAGCCTGATCGATTGGAACAAATTTGACCAGATTGAACAGATCGGTTACCTGCACGCGCAGGAGGTCTTGAAGTCGTCAGTGCGAAGTGCGAAGTGCGAAGTCCATGACAAGTCCGATGTCCATGACAAGTCCGAAGTCGTCAGTGCGAAGTCCGAAGCGCATGACAAGTCCGAAGTCGTCAGTGCGAAGTCCGAAGTTGTGAGATAGTTGCCTTTTACCGATTGTTCCGCTACGTTCTGCCAAATCCGTTGAGAATATCCATACCTTCGCAGCCCCCAAAATACATTCAATATTATCTGAACAATCTGATTGTGGGTTATGCGAGATATTACAGACTTGATCGGACGGATTTTTTTATCTGCGATTTTTCTCTTCGAAGCATTCGATACGATGCTTTACTTCGATAAAACCAGGCAGACCATGGAACAATACGGTCTGAACTCGAACCAGGATATATGGCTTTACGGTGCCGTATTTCTATTGTTAATTGGCGGAATTATGGTGTTGGTTGGTTATCGTTCCACGCTGGGCGCCATTATGTTGCTTACTTACTGGGTTCCTGTTACATTTATCATCCACGATTTCTGGAACGAACCCAAAGACCAGATGCGCCTGCAAAGTATCCTGTTTATGAAAGATATTGCCATCATCGGCGGCTTGCTGATGCTGGTGGGCAAAGGAAGCGGACGGTACAGTATCCGTAAATTACTGGCGACTACGCGGGTTAATTAGTTTTTACCACATAGTTCTTTTACCACATAGGCACATAGATTTTACACATAGAACACATAGCGTAGAGTACTCTAAAAACTATGTGCTCTATGTGTGAAAACTATGTGCCTATGTGGTAAAAAAACTATGTGGTAAAAGAACTATATGGTAAAAAAAACTACATCACCTTCGCTTTACTGATTAACCGGGAAAAGTAAGCCGGGAAAAAACGCTTCAGGTATACGCCCAGCACTTCTTTTCCGCCAAAATAGACTTCTTCCCTGCCCTGCTCGATGGCGCGCAGGATTTTCCGGGCCAACACAGCGGGTTCCATCCCGTGATCGGTGGCATCGTCCATGGTGCCCAATTGCGAACCGTCGCCTTTCAAGGCATGAATACTCACATTGGTGCGGACAAACCCCGGACAGATCAGGGTCACCCGGACGGGCGTCTGCGCCAGTTCTGCCCGAAGGCTGTCAAAAAAGCCGTGCAAGGCATGTTTGGAAGCCGCGTAAGAAGAGCGGTAAGGAGAGCCGAATTTGCCGGTCAGACTGGTGATGGTAACAATATGTCCCAGTTGATGGGTCAGCATACCGGGCAGCAAGGATTTGGTCAGGGCAACGGTGCCGAAGTAATTCACATCCATCAGGCGTTTGTCTACGTCCAATGCCGTGTCTTTGGCCAAAGCGCGTTGTGAAATTCCGCCGTTATTGACTAAAACATCCACTTTCCCTACGTTTTTCAACACTTTCTCAGTCAGCACCGGGATCGTTTCATGGGCTGCCAGGTCCAAAGGTTCCACTTGAACGGACAAGGCGCCCGCCTGTCCACAAGCCGCCGCAACGCGGTTCAGTTCCTGTTCATTCCGGGCAGATAAGATCAGATGCGCCCCGGAAGATGCAAATGCGACAGCCAGCGCCTCGCCTATGCCGGAGGAAGCGCCGGTGATCCAGATGCGTTTGTTTTTAAAAAAATCGGACATTTATCTAGAAGTGAGAGGTGAGAGGTGAGAGGGTGAGAAACATCCCGCTTGGCGGCTCGATGGTTTTGGTATGGGTCTTTCAGGCCTGTAATCGTGAGTGGTGAGTAGTGAGTGGTGAGTCGTGAGTCGTGAGAAACATCCCGCTTGGTGGCCGGTATGATTTTGGGATGGGTTTTTCAGGCCTGTAATCGTGAGTGGTGTTTAGTGTGTGGTGTTTAGTGTTTAGGGCGCTTCGCCTTTGGCATTTGTGGACATTCAACCCATTCTCGTTTCAAACCCGTTGCAAAGGAAAACATTTTTAAGAAACGAATACAGGCCTGAAATCGCTTCGCCTTTGGCAGTGGTTGACATTTTGGTCGAATTTTCACAAATGCCAAAGGCGAAGCGCCCTAAACACTAAACACCACACACTAAACACGATTTCACGCCTGAAAAACCCAGCCCAAGACCATCGAGCCGCCAATAGGGACGCGCCTCTCACCTCTCACTTCTCTCACGTCTCGCCTCTAAATAAAAATGCCACAGCATCCGCGTTCCCACGCTGCGCCAGGGCCGCCAGTGCGAGGTAGCCTGCACAAAATCGTCGTGTACAGGTCGTTTGGGCAGTCCATTCAGCACCCGGAAGGCTTCCTGCATGGCAATATCGCCTTTGGGCAAAATATCGGGGCGCATCAGGCACTCGGACAGATAAATATCCGCCGTCCAGTCGCCGATACCTTTCAGGCGTTTCATTTCCTGACTCACCGCTTCGTCGGACAGGTCGTCGAGCCGTTCAAAATCAAAATCGCCGCTGCTCACGGCCAGCGCCAGGTTGCGGCAATACAGTGTTTTTTGCCGGCTAAAACCGATATTCCGCAGCGTTTCATCGGGTAAAGACAAAAAAGCCTCGGGGTGTACCGGATCGATGATCGATGTCAATTTTTGGAAAGCGGCATTGGCCGACGCCAGCGAAACCTGTTGTTCGAGGATGATGTGAACCAGTGTGGAAAAGCCGGGCGTACGCGCCCAAAGTGGCGGCGGGCCGTATTTCCGCAGCACCAAAGCAAGCGCTTCGTCCCTTTCGGCAAGCCAGGTTGCTGCTTCCCGCAGGTTATTTTCGTCAAGTTTAACTATCATTGCATTTTAAAAAAGCAAAAGACAAAGGACAAAAGGCAACATGGCATTTGTACAAACGCAAGCATTGCTTTTTGCTTTTTGCCTTTTCAACCATTTACTATGAACATCGCGACACTTACCCTCAACCCTGCATTGGACAAAAGTTCCACTACCGAGCGCCTGGTTCCGGAGCAAAAACTGCGTTGTTCTGCGATGCGGCTCGACGCGGGCGGTGGCGGTATCAACGTTTCCAAGGGCATTCACAAATTAGGCGGCAAAAGTACAGCCGTTTTCCCGGCGGGTGGTAACAATGGAAAGATATTGAAAGAACTCCTGGCCGAATCGGGCATCCTGATTTCTATCGTGGAAATTGCCGGCGAAACGCGGGAAAATATCTCCATCACGGAAACAAGCAGCAACCTGCAATACCGGTTTACCTTGCCGGGCGACGAACTCACGCCGGCCAAAGCCGATGCCTGCCTGGATATTATTAAAAAAATAAAACCGGACTATATCGTGGCCAGCGGTAGCCTCCCGCCCGGATTGCCGGAGACGTATTATAATAAAGTGGCGGCATTTGCCAAACGAATCGGCGCGCGTTTCATCCTGGATACGTCGGGCCAAGCATTGCTCAGCGCTGCCGACGAGGGCGTTTTTCTTTTGAAACCCAACCTGGCTGAGTTGAGCGCGCTGGTAGGCGTGGAAAAACTGGAAATGAACCAGGTAGATGATGCGGCGCTCGGTCTGATCAAAAAAGGCGCCTGCGAGGTGGTGGTGGTGTCGCTCGGGCCGCAGGGTTGCCTGCTGGTGACCCGCGAAGGATTTGAACATATCCCCGCGCCGACTGTACTCAAACAAAGTACCGTCGGAGCAGGCGACAGCATGGTAGCGGGTATGGTATGGGCTTTGGATCAGGGAAAAACATACCGGGAAATGGCCCAGATCGGGGTGGCCTGCGGGTCGGCTGCAACCATGAACAAGGGTACGGAATTGTTTCATCCCGAAGATGTCTGGCGGCTCTACGATTGGATACAACAATATGGCGAGCGTTACCGGTTTACAGATTTTTGATCCGGCCTGCTCCGGCAAATGCTATCCGGCACATTTCAGTTCACTCATTTTATTTTGTTTTTTAAAAGACAATCCAATTTTAAAACTAAAAAAAGTAATCTTTTCAACAAAAAACACTTGTTTTGATAATCCAATTTGAAAATTAGGTGGAAAGCCTTTTCCATTTCTAACTTTGCCGAATCTATTTACCACATAGTCCACAATAGATCATTTCACATAGGACACATTGGACGGATTGAATTTATAATGTCTATGTGCCTTATGCAGAATTCTATGTGCCTATGTGGTAAATTTGCGACTCCACTTTTTGCGACACATTTTAAGAAGATGATTAACCTTATACTATTTGGGCCTCCCGGTTCCGGCAAAGGAACCCAGGCAGCCAAACTTGTTGAACAGTTCCAACTGGTTCATATCAGTACAGGCGACCTTTTCCGGTACGAAATGAGCCATAATACACCTTTGGGAGAGCAAGCCAAAGCATATATGGCCAAAGGGGAACTGGTGCCTGATAGCGTCACGATTGGTATGTTGCGCAACAAGGTGGAATCCCACCCCGATGCAGCCGGATTTATTTTTGACGGATTTCCAAGGACGATTACGCAGGCACAGGCACTGGATGAATTGCTGAAGGAAAAAGGCACCATGGTGACGGGGCTTTTTGCCCTGCATGTCGATGATGAGGAGATTGTTCAACGGATCAAACTACGCGGCCTCAGCTCCGGCCGGGCAGATGACAACAATGAAAGCATTATTCGCAACCGGATCAATGTTTATAAAAATGAAACAAGTCCGGTATTTGATTACTACGCAGAACAAGGTAAAAGCCAGAGTATCAATGGAATAGGTGAGATCGACGAAATTTTCGAACGGCTCTCCGAAGCCATCGCTCAACTGCATTAAGAAAGTTCCTGCCGGTAGTACACCCAAGTATTCAGGGAAACAGACTACTTTTGAGCGTTATAAGTCGGATTTCACTTAAACGAACGCTCGTATGGCTATTCCGCAGAATCCCTGGCAGGCACTCTGGAGCAGATTGCCCGCACCCCTGCAAAACCGCTACTACCTTACGCTGCTTGTCTTCTTTTTCATTATGATTTTTTTAGACAAACACAGCCTTTGGACGCAGTGGCGGCTGTATCGCGCGCAACAGCGCCTGGAAGACGACCGCACTTTTTACGAGGAAAAAATCAAGGAAGCCCAGGAAGAGGCGGATGATTTTGAACTGACCAAAGAAAAATTTGCCCGAGAGCATTACTTTATGAAACGCCGCGATGAAGATGTTTTTATCATCAAAGATGCCAACGAGAAATAGTGTTTGGTGTTTGGTGTTTAGTGTTTCGGGCGCTTCGCCTTTGGCGATTGTTGATATTTTGGTCAAATTTTCACAAATGCCAAAGGCGAAGCGCCCGAAATACTAAACACCAAACACCAGACACCAGACACTAATTAAACACACAACCATACCTAACCAATTATCAATGTCTGTTTTAGTCAATAAGAACTCCCGCATTATCGTCCAGGGCTTCACGGGAAAAGAAGGTACGTTTCATGCTGAACAAATGATCGCCTATGGCACGAATGTGGTAGGTGGCGTCACGCCTGGAAAAGGCGGCCAGTTGCACCTCGGCCTACCGGTTTTTAATACGGTTGAAGATGCCGTCCGCAAAGCGGGCGCCGATACCAGTATCATTTTTGTCCCGCCCGCCTTTGCAGCCGATGCCATCATCGAAGCCGCTGCGGCAGGTATTAAAGTAATTGTCGCCATCACGGAAGGTATTCCGATTCAGGATATGATCCGCGCAAAAGCATACGTCGACCGCAAAGATTGTGTGCTCATCGGCCCAAACTGCCCGGGTATTATCACGCCCGACGAAGCCAAAGTGGGTATTATGCCCGGTTTCGTGTTCAAACGCGGCCCGATTGGACTTGTGTCCAAATCAGGCACCCTGACGTATGAAGCAGCCGACCAGATTGCAAAAGCAGGCCTCGGTATCACCACGGCCATCGGCATCGGCGGCGACCCGATTATCGGCACTACCACCCGCGAAGCGATCGAACTGTTTATGAATGATCCCGAAACGCAAGGCATCGTGATGATCGGTGAAATCGGTGGCGGACTCGAAGCGGAAGCAGCCCGCTGGATTCGCGCCAATGGCAATAAAAAACCGGTTGTCGGATTTATCGCCGGCCAGACAGCGCCCAAAGGACGCAAAATGGGCCATGCCGGCGCTATTGTAGGCGGCGCCGACGATACCGCTGCTGCCAAAATGCGTATTCTCGCTGAAAACGGGATTCATGTAGTGGAGTCTCCCGCTCAAATCGGCGCTACGATGGCGCGGGTGATGGGGAAGTGAGTGGTGAGTAGTGAGTAGTGAGTCGTGAGTGGCATTCGTTAAGGGGAACGAACTCAATGTTCTTCTAAACGAATGCGACTCACTCCTCACGACTGACAAAACAGCCCGGCCGGTTCCAAGTGAGACCGGCCGGGCTGCTTATTTGAACAAATAGGCCTGATTGGGTATTCCAATGCTGTGTTACCCCAGTCGCAATTATATGATTCACAATTAATGCAAATCATAGGTTACTACGGATCCATGATTTGCACAACTACTTTAAAATGAAATTTAGTTTCAGCAAAATAAGATTGAACGCAAAACTATTATCGCTTCTGTGCCTTTCCGGCTTTTCAATCGCCGGTATTTTTGCCCAGCAGGCATTGCCTGCGAGCTACAACCTGCAACCCATCGGGCACCTGTCTTATGCGCCCCTGACCCTGGCCGGTTGCGTTCATTATGTAGACAATGACGGCGGGGAGTGGGCCCTGGTCGGTACCAGTGCAGGCATGAGTATCGTTGATTTGAGCGACCCGACGCAACCCGTGGAACGTTTTGCGGTACCCGGACTCGCCAACAACTGGCGCGAAATGAGTACCTGGGACGGATTCGCGTACGTCGGTTCGGAAGCCGCAGGCAGCGGCATCACCATCGTAAACCTTCAATCGCTACCCGATACCGTCAGTTGGAAAGTGTGGTTCGGCAACGGCCAGTACGACAGCCTTCTGGTGCGCAGCCACACCCTGAAAGCGAAAGACGGCTACCTGTATGTTTTCGGCGGCGGCAATGTGACCAACGGCAGCACCATCGCAGACTTGAGCGACCCCTGGAATCCGGTGATCGTCGGTAGTTACACAGATAATTATGTACACGACGGGTTTATCCGGGGCGACACGCTTTGGACCAGTGAAATTTATAAGGGCTGGTTTGGTGTCGTGGATATTTCGGATCGCAGCAACCCGCAGTTGCTTGTCACACACCCAACGCCCGGCGCTTTTAACCACAACACCGAACTCAGTCCGGACAGCCGAACGATTTTTACCACCGATGAGAAACAAAATACGCCGCTGGCGGCTTTTGATGTATCCGACCTGGAAAATATTACCCTGCTCGATACTTATTTTCCGGGGCGTATCCCCAGCGGAGAGGTGCACAACGTGCGGGTAAAAGGCAATTTTCTGGTGAATCCGTCCTACAGAGGCCAGTTGACGATTGTGGATGCCTCGCATCCCGACAACCTGATTGAAACGGCCTGGGACTCGCTCGGTAATTCCCTCGTCTGGGATGCCGATCCCTACCTGCCCTCCGGACTGCTTTTTGCAACGGCCAAATCGGAAGGACTTTTTGTTTATCAACCGGTGTATCACCCGGCTTCCTGGCTCGAAGGCCTGGTTTTTGATGCCGTCACGGGGTTTCCCATCAGCAATGCGGTGGTTCAAATTGTAGCTACGGTCAACAATGATCTAAGCGATTCGGAAGGCATTTACAAAACAGGCACAGCCGCCCCCGGCCAGTACAGCGTCTTGGTCAGCCAGGATGGATATATGTCTGTGCTGTTGCCCGGTGTGACACTTTCAGCAGGGCAGGTAACCCAATTGAACGTCCCGCTTCAGCCACTGGCAGTTTCTACACAAAATATTGATAAGGAGCAGTTTATACAAGTTTCCCCGACTATTTTTTCTTCGTTTTTGCAAATTAAGACAGCGCCGGAAAGCCGGTTTGCATCGCCGGATACGCGGATCAGGATGGTCAATGCGCAGGGGCAGAAAGTTGCGGAAAGCACTGTGAACGGAAATTTGACTGTCTTACAAAACCTAGAATTCCTGCCGGCCGGCAACTATTACCTTACTTTGTGGAACGGCGCTTCGTGTAGCGACGCTATACATGTCGTGAAACAGCACTGACCATGATACCAACGGAATTAGCGACTACCTATCATATCCTCTCCAGGGGACAAAACTTCCCGGATCCATTTCCCGCAGGCGCCTTGCTGCTGATCGACAAACCGCTGGCATGGACCTCTTTTGACGTGGTAAAAAAAGTGCGTTCTGCCCTGGTGCGTCGAACGGGCATCAAAAAACTCAAAGTCGGCCACGCAGGCACCCTCGATCCCCTGGCGACCGGCCTGCTGATCGTCTGTGTGGGCAGTTATACGCGCCTGATCGACACCTTGCAGGCCATGCCCAAATCGTACAGCGGCGTCATCACGCTGGGCGCCACCACGCCCAGTTTCGACCTGGAAAAGGCGGCGGATGCCACTTTCCCCACTGCACACATTACCAATGAATCGGTTCAGGAAAAACGGCTCGGTTTTGTCGGCGACATCCTGCAGGTGCCGCCTATCTTTTCCGCCGTTAAAGTTGATGGAAAACGGTTGTACAAAAATGCCCGCACCGGAGAAGAGGTAGAATTGCCGCACCGGCCGGTCCAAATCGAATCCTTTGAACTGGGACCTTTAAGACCGGTAGCCGGCGGCAGACAGGAAGCCATCATCGCCAGCGACCGGGCCGCCACTATCATGCTGCACCCCGACTACACGGCGGGCCTTCAGTTGGATTTTGAGGTGGTTTGCAGCAAGGGCACTTACATTCGTTCACTCGCCAACGACCTGGGACAAGCCCTCGACAGCGGCGGCTACCTCAGCAGCCTGCGCCGTACGGGTTCCGGTGGATTCCGGGCCGATGACGCGTGGGAAGTGGGGGAATTGGTGGAGTGGGTTAAAGAAGTGAGAGGTGAGAAGTGAGAAGTGAGAGCGTCCCGTTTGGCCACTCTGATGGTTTTTGGCTTGGGTTTTTCAGGCCTGTAATCGTGAGTAGTGAGTAGTCAGTAGTGAGTGGCATCTCGTTAGAAGAATTATTGAGTTCCTTCTTCTACCGAGATGCCACTCACTAC
>JALHMA010000172.1 GCA_022844265.1 Saprospiraceae bacterium
TGGCTTATCAGACGGCTTACCTGAAAGCGCACTACCCCTCCGAATACATGGCTGCGACGCTGACGCATTCGCAGTCGAACATCGATAAAATCACCTTCTTCCTGGAAGAGTGCAAACGGATGGGTCTCAATGTAAAAGGCCCGGACGTGAACGAATCTTTGATCAATTTTTCGGTGAACAAAAAAGGTGAAATCCGTTACGGTATGGGCGCCGTGAAAGGTGTGGGAGAGGCGGCTATGGAGGTAATGATCGAAGAACGCAGCAAAAGCGGTCCGTTCAAAGATGTTTTTGATTTTATGCGGCGCATCAACCTGCGCACGGTGAACAAACGGGTAATGGAAAGCCTGGTATATGCCGGCGCTTTCGACGGATTCGGAATTCCCCGGTCAGCGTTTTTTGCGGAGACGGACAAGGATGTCGCTTTTATTGAAAAACTGCTCAAATACGGCTCGGCATTCCAGGGCGATAAAATCATGTCGGTCAATTCGCTGTTCGGCGACCTGTCCGACTCGGTGAGTATCCCCGAACCTGTAGTGCCGAAAGTGACCGACTGGGGCCTGATTTTCAAACTGCAAAAGGAAAAAGAAGTAGTGGGTATTTACCTCAGTGGCCACCCGCTCGATGATTTCCGCTACGAATGGGAAAACTTCGCTTCGCCGCTCGCCAACATCGAGAACTACAAAGGCCGGAAGGTGAATGTCGCCGGTTTTGTGCTCAAAGCAGAACACCGTATCAGCCAGAAAGGCACGGGATGGGGGCGTTTTACCCTGCAAGACTATACCGGTTCTCTGGAAATTACCATGTTTTCAGAAAACTACGCCAGGTTCAAATCTTTCTTTGAGGAAGGTACCAGCGTGTATGTGGAAGGCGAATACAAACAACGTTACAATTCCGATGAAATGGAATTTCGGGTACAGAGCGTCCGGCTGCTGGAAACCATCGGCGAGGAAAAAACTACTTCCATTACGCTGCGTATTCCGGTGGAAAAAATCTCCGCTGACCTGATCGAACGCATCGAAAAACTGTGCCTGGCCCACAAAGGCAAACACACGCTGCGCATGGAACTGATCGACTACAACAACAAGGAAAAAATGTCCTTTACCTCGCAGGTACGGAAAGTGAATGTGGGGAATGAGTTTATTGCGGCGATGGAGGTACTGGGGGTGGAATGCGGGGTGAATTAATGGATTTAAATTGCGCTCACCTTGTGGTGAGAGCAATTGCTTGGCCGAACCACCTGCCCATCCTTTTTGGAACTAAAATCTTTCAAATCTTTTCTCTCAGGCGGCCGTCAGCGACTCCACTCTTCCACCCTTGATTTTCAAAATCCGCTGGGTGCGTTTGGCCAGTTCGAGGTCGTGGGTGACCAATACCAGGGTGGTGTGGGCCGTGCGGTTGAGGTCGAAAATCAGGTCTACGATACCGGCGGCGTTTTCGGCGTCGAGGTTGCCGGTCGGTTCGTCGGCAAACAGGATTTTCGGGCTGTTGGAAAATGCGCGGGCGATACAGACGCGCTGCTGTTCGCCACCCGACAATTGGGCGGGGTAATGGTGCAGCCGGTCGCTGAGTCCAACTTTTTCCAGCCATTGCCGCGACGTCTCTTCCGCGCCTGCTTCACCGCGCAATTCGAGGGGTACCATCACGTTTTCCAGGGCCGTTAAGGTTGGAATGAGCTGGAAATTCTGGAAAACAAAACCGACGTAGCGGTTGCGCACCTCGGCGCGTTGGTCTTCCGAAAGATTGTCCAGCAACACGTCATTCAAGGCCACCGATCCGCTCGTAGCCCGGTCGAGGCCGGCACAAAGGCCGAGCAAGGTTGTTTTGCCCGAACCCGATGGCCCAACAATGGAGAAGGTGTCGCCTGCCTCCAGCTCGAACGACACATCGTCGAGTACTGTCAGGGCATGGTCTTTATTGGCGGATTGGTATTTTTTGGTGAGCTGCGAGACTTTAAGCATATCTGTTTTTTTTAAGGTTGATGAAGGTTTATAAGGGTTGATATACGTCCGCTCGAAAAAGGTAAAATCGCTTCATTTTCGAGTGGATGTATATCAACCCTCATCAACCCTTATAAACCTTCATCAACATTCGAATAAACCCCGCCAGCGCAAAATTGGTTTAAAAAAACCGACTGAAGTGTATTTTATGCCGATCAGCAGTTCATATTGCTGTAAATTTTACCGAACCCTGACCGCCAATTCAAAGCCTTGCCCTATCCTTGCGGAAAAATTGACCATCGCTATGCAACACCTGTTTTTACGCCTGCTCTTGCTTGTCTCCCCTGCCATCATTTTAGCCCAACCCGATCAGCCGGCCCCCAAACCGGAGAAACACCTGAAAAACATCCGGCAACTGACCTTTGGCGGCGACAATGCGGAAGCCTACTGGAGTCCCGATAGCAAACGGCTTACTTTCCAAAGCAATAACAAGGCCTGGGGACTGGAATGCGACCAGATTTTTACGATGGATGTTGATAAAGCGGCGGGCAATCCCACTTACAAGCCCCAACTCATCAGTACCGGAAAAGGCCGCACAACGTGTTCGTATTACATGCCCGATGGCAAACATATCCTGTATGCCAGTACCCATACCGGCGAAGAGGCCTGCCCACACACCCCTGAACTGCGGACAGGCGGAAAATATCTCTGGCCCATTTTCGACACTTACGATATTTTTATTTCCGACCTGAAAGGCAAAATTGTCAAACAACTCACCACAACCAAAGGTTATGACGCCGAGGCGGTGTTAAGCCCAAAAGGCGATTTGATCTTGTTTACCAGCGACCGTTCCGGCGACCTCGAACTCTGGACCATGAACCTCGACGGCTCCAATCAGCGCCAGATCACCTTCGACCTGGGGTATGACGGCGGCGCCTTTTTTAATGCCGACGGCAGCAAAATCGTATTCCGTGCCAGCCGCCCCAAAACAGAAGCGGAGATCAAGGAATACCGCGATTTCCTGGCACAGGGGCTGGTAGCGCCAACGAATATGGAAATATTTGTGTGCAATGTGGACGGCTCCGATCTGCACCAGGTAACCCGGCTCGGGAAAGCCAACTGGGCGCCTTATTTCCACCCATCGGGTAAAAAGATCATTTTCAGCAGCAACCACCACTCGCAGCGCGGGTATGACTTCCAGTTGTACATGATCAATGAAGACGGCACCGGCCTCGAAGCCATTACTTCGGAAAGTATTTTCAACTCTTTCGCCATGTTTTCACCGGATGGCAAAAAACTGGTATTCTCCTCGAACCGGAACAATAACGGCACCCGCGATACCAATGTTTTTGTAGCGGATTGGGTAGATTAATTATAGCCAGGTTTGAAAGGTTGCATGGTTTGAGTGGTTTGATGGTTTGAAAGGTTGGATGGTTTGGGGTGGTAACCCTCGGCTTGAGTTACCACCTCAAACCATCCAACCTTTCAAACCATCAAACCACTCAAACCTGACTATAAATTCAACTTTTCGGATAATTGGCCGTTTTAAACGCTACTTTTGCAGCGCCATGTAAGCAGGTTTGATGGTTTGAAATAGTTTGAAATGGTTTGATGGTTTGAGATGGTAACTCTAGGCTTTTAGTTACCACCTCAAACCATCAAACCATTTCAAACCATCAAACTTGCTTCATCGTATCCTTCTCATTCTCAATTTTTTTTGAAAAATGGCCGATTCTAAAAATCAGACCCAACAACCAGCAATCAATATTGAAATATCGGAAGAAGTAGCCGAAGGCATCTATGCCAACCTGGCTATTATTTCGCACTCCAACGCTGAATTCGTAGTGGATTTCATTCGTATGATGCCCAATGTACCCAAAGCAAAGGTGAAATCGCGCATCATCCTGACCCCGCAACACGCCAAACGCCTGCTGCTGGCCATGAAAGATAATATTCAGAAATACGAAATGCAGTTTGGTAAAATTGAAGATCAGGAGCAGCCTACCCCGCCGATGAACTTTGGCACTCCAACGGCGCAGGCCTGAAACGGTTTTATTTCATCTCTTCTTTTATCCGTGTATGAATAAGCGGGACGCGCTGGTTTTGCAACTTGAATTGGTCTGGTGGGCTGTGACGGCGATCGTTGTTGCAGGCATATTGTACCCCATTTATAAAGCCATGTACCACTGGCCTTACCAGCAATGGAACATTATCTTTATTGTGACCCTCATTACGCTCAGCCGCTATATTTTTTTGTTGCAGCACACCTTTCTTGCCAATCGACAGGTATTGAAAGTTGCCTTGTTATTGTGCATGTTTCCGATCACTTTTGCCCTGATCGGCGGATTGAATGGATTTATGACCTACATTGAAGAACATACCTGGGAACCGCTGACGGGCCACCTGCCGGAACTGAACCGCAAGTCGATGGAATCGTACATCACGAATGAAATGATGTTTTTTGGAGCGGGTAGCATTATTGCGGCCCCTGTATTTGCCATCCGACTGATGCGTTCTATCTGGACCACCCGGAACCGGGGCGTGGTTTGATAACGCCCTGAATGTACATCCGCTTAACCACAAGTAGTTATCCGTTATTAGTTATTGGTTATCAGTGTTGATAGTCAAGCATTTACAAAGAATTTAAGCGAAACTGATTTCGCACACCTACTTAACATTTCAAGCTATGGGAAAATTTATTCCATCGATTGCACTTTTTTCTTTGCTGCTGCTCGCCTCCTGCGCCGTGAAACCGGTTGCCAATTTCACAGCCCCCACCCAAAAAATAGTGGCGCCGGCTGAAATCACCTTCACCAATACTTCACTCAAAGCCGAAACCTATGCCTGGGATTTTGGCGATGGCGGCTCTTCTACCGAGATGAGTCCTACCCACCGCTACACGCATTCCGGCAATTATACGGTGGTGCTCAAGGCCACCAAAGGCTCTAAAACTGTCACACGCAAACAAATGATCCAGGTTACTGCTCCCGAGCGCTGCCTCGTGGAAATTGAAACGGAATTCGGCACATTGACTGCCGAATTGTACAACGCCACACCCAAACACCGCGACAATTTTATCAAACTCGCGGAAGAAGGTTTTTACAACGACCTGCTTTTTCACCGGGTGATCAACGGCTTTATGATCCAGGGCGGCGATCCCAATTCGCGCAACGCCGCTCCCGGCCAGGCGCTCGGCTTTGGCGGCCCTACGCAACTCATTCCTGCCGAATTTGTGGATTCCCTGGCCCATGTAAAAGGCGCCATCTGTGCAGCGCGCACCAATAATCCGGAGAAAAAATCATCCGGCTCCCAGTTCTATATCGTACAGGGAAGCCCTGTAACGGAAGAGACACTTACCCAGATCGAAACGATGAAACGATTCCACTACACCCCGGAGCAACGCGCCGAATACCTGGCAGTAGGCGGCACCCCGCACCTCGACCGCGACTACACGGTATTTGGACGCGTCATCAAAGGACTGGATATTATTGATAAAATCGCCGCTGTGGAAACGGCTGCGGACCGTCCGAAGAAGGACGTGAAAATGAAAATTTTGGTGATTAAATAGCGTATTTGAGGATACGAGTATTCGAGTATCTGACTGATGATGACCCATCTTTTGTTTGCTCAATACAAAACCCGTTTTGCAGCCATCGGGCCGCAAAACGGGTTTCTCTTTATAGTATAAAACGACAAAAACGCCTCAGCGCTTTTCCATTTTCTGGGTTGTCAGAATACGTTTGTTCTTGTCGAGCAATTGTACCAGGTACATGCCTTTGCTCAGGTCGGAGATGTAATACTGGTCACCTTTAATGTATTCAAATTCTTTGACGCGCCGGCCGACGATGCTGAAAATAATGATCTGGCCTACGGCGTCGTGGTTATCCTGAACGGAAATAAAATCGGTGGCGGGATTAGGATAGACGGAGAGATCGGCCCGCGCATTGCTTTGGGCCTGCACCGCTAATCCAACTAACACGAAGACGAAAAGAAGTAACTTTTTTTTCATAAACCTTGATTAAGATGTCACTTGAAAGGGGATAAGCAAAGGTGAAAGGAATCGGTTTCATTAAATCTGTGTGCAAATTATGGATAAATAACCCATGGTACCAAACAAAGTTTTGGGTATTTGCAAAAAATTTAACTATCGCCACACAATAATTCACAACGTTTGTTAATGCTTAACAGAATCCCGCCGCACCCTCAAGGAACAATCCATTTTCGGGTTTTTATTTTTTTTGGTACATCGGTAAATTAACAATCCCCATCCGTTGAAAAAAGTGCGCGAGCGACACGCGCAACACCCCCAGCCCGTATTTCATACTCCGTTTGAAATTGATACTAGAAGCCTCTTCAAAATATTTGGTAGGACAGGTTACCTCCCCGATGTCGAATCCCGCGTACACGATTTGCGACAGCATTTCATTGTCGAACACGAAGTCGTCGGAATTTTGGTTGAAGCGGATACTTTCCAGCACGGTGCGGTTAAAAGCCCGGTAGCCCGTGTGGTACTCCGATAATTTATAGTGTATCAACAAGTTTTGTGCCAGCGTGAGAAAACGATTGGCGATGTATTTGTACATCGGCATGCCTCCTCGCAAGGCGCCCATACCCAGGATGCGGGAACCCAGCACCACCGGATACAACTCTTCTCCAATGATATTTACCATGGAAGGGATGAGTTTGGGCGTGTACTGGTAATCGGGATGCAACATGATAACGATGTCGCCCCCGATTTCGATGGCCTTGTTGTACAATGATTTCTGGTTGCCGCCGTAGCCCTTGTTTTTTTCATGCACGATTACGTGCTGTATGCCCAGGTTGCGGGCCAGTTCGGCGGTGTTGTCGCGGCTGTGGTCGTCGCACAGGATCACCTCATCGACCAGATCGAAAGGAATCTCCCGGTAGGTCTTTTCGAGGGTTTTGGCAGCATTGTAGGCTGGCAAAACGACCACCACTTTTTTATTTTTGTACATGTATCAGTCTTTTTCCGGTGCGTCTTCCGCAGGCTCCTCCGTTTTTGTAGTGGTGTCTTTTTCTGTTACGTCCTTCGCTGGTTTTACGGCGCCGGTAGTTGCGTCCTTTTCTACTGCGACCTCCGCAGGTTCCGTTGTCTCAGACTTTGCCGCTGCTTCCTCCTTCTTCAAATCTTCAAAAATACCCTTTTCAACCATGTATTTGAACCACTTGATACATTTTTTAATGTCATTGATGTGGACGCGGTCCTGGTCGTGTTCGGGTAGTACGGCGGTGAAATAAGCGCGGAAAGCCGCGCTGTTCGAGTCGAGGCTCACCGGCGGAATGCTGTCGTACTGATCCAGCATTTTCTGGAACACATCGGCCAACGGAATAGTGTTTTCTCCTTCTGCGTCGGTGTAGGTATAAATGCCGACAGTGGCCAGCGGGGTGACCTGTTGCTGGCGCATGGGTACGAAGCGGCTGCGACCTTCATTGAGGTCTTCAATCACAAATCCGTTGCTGCGGGTAGCAGTCACTTTGTGTACACCGGGCATACCGGCTACAACGAGGTATTTTTCTAAGTTCATATCGTGAGTGGTGAGTAGTCAGTAGTGAGTTGTGAGTAGTCAGTTGTGAGTAGTCAGTAGTGAGTGTTGAGTTGTACCGGCCACAGTGAGTAATTGTATACTCACCACTCACTACTGACTACTCACTACTCACACGGTCATAATTTCTTTTTCCTTAACGGCAATTACCTTATCCACCTGTTCGACGAATTTATTGACCAGGTCCTGCAATTCGGTCTCCTTGCGTTTTCCAATATCTTCTGCCAGGCCATCTTTCACAGCTTTTTTGATGTGTTCCAAAGCCTTGTGGCGGGCATTGCGCACGCCTACTTTGCTTTCTTCGCCGGCGGCTTTGGCTTTTTTTACCAATTCTTTGCGGCGTTCCTCCGTGAGCGGCGGCACGCTCAGGCGGATGATTTCACCGTCATTGGCGGGGGTAATACCAATATTGGAATTGATAATCACCCGTTCGATCGGCCCGAGCATGTTGCGCTCCCAGGGTTGAATAATAATGGTGCGCGCATCGCTCACCTGTACATTGGCGATCTGCGTCAGAGGTGTAGGGGCGCCGTAATAATCTACCAGCATGTCGGAGATCAGGTTGGTGGATGCCTTGCCGGTGCGCAATTTGACAAGTTCGTGATCGAGGTGCTCCAGGGCTTTGCTCATGTGCGCCTTGGCTTCGTTGAGTATACTGCTAACGTCTTCCATATTTCGTTGAAATATTGGTCAATAATTTGGATGTGGTCAAAGATGAATTTTGAAAAGCCATGTTTTCAGCTGCAAAGTTCACAAGTTTTACATTTTTAAAGAAAAAGGAACGTGAAAATATGGTTGTGCGTACCTTCGGGCTGTTGGAAAGCGCCAAAATATGACAATCGGGTGGCTGCTTTTAGTGTTGGCAGGAAAAAAGGGACATTTTAACCGTATTTCTTACCGGCGCTTCTTTCAAATTTATTGCGAAAACTACACAATGCCTGAATTACAGGAAATAAAAAGAACCTTGTCGCGCATCGATAAACTGGAGCGGGAGGTTAGTCTGAAGCAGTTGCAAATCAATAGTTTGCTGGCTATCACGCAAGCTATTAACGAAAACGTATCGGCAGAAGACCTGTTCAAAATGTATAATTCTTTCTTGCGTTGGGAGATTGGGATCCGCAAGATGGCGCTTTTTTTCCGGGAGGGCGAGAAATGGGAGTGCAAGTCGTCGCTCGGCATACCCGAAAGTATGCTGACCGAAGATATCGGCTCCGAACTTTCCAAATATCGCAGCAAGCAGGGATTGGAAAGCAGCGATAACATACTGATTCGCGAATTCGACCTCGTGGTGCCGGTGCTGCACAAGGATGTTGCGATTGCCTACGCTTTTATCGGCGGCTTCGGCGACGAAGACGATGTATACAACAAGGTTCAGTTCGTGACCACCATTACCAACGTAGTGGCGGTGGCCATCGAGAATAAACGCCTGTTCAAACAACAACTCCGCCAGGAGATTATCAACCGCGAGGTGGAGGTAGCCGCCGAAATTCAGCGCACCCTGGTGCCTTCGCGCCTGCCTTCCGGCAAAAACTACCAACTGTCGAGTATTTACAAACCACACTTTGCCGTAGGCGGCGACTATTACGACGTGGTGGAATTTCCGGATGGGAAAATTGCTTTTTGCATCGCCGATATTACCGGAAAAGGCGTGTCGGCAGCCATGCTGATGGCCAATTTCCAGGCTAATTTCCATGCACTGGTGACGCGCCGTCCTTCCCTCGAAGAAATTGTGTACGAACTGAATGAAGCCGTGTGGCGTGTGACGCAGGGTGATAAATTCATTACACTGTTCATCGCCAAATACGACGTGCCCACCCGCACCCTGCACTATATCAATGCCGGACATACGCCCCCACTGCTTCTCAGCAATGGAGAGGTCATTCCGCTGGGCAATGGATGTACCTCGCTGGGCTGGTTACCCGAACTTCCTTTCCTCGAAATCGGCGGCCTCTGCCTGACCGACGACGCCCTGATTTTTACGTATACCGACGGACTTACCGACATCCGCAACGACGCAGGGGAATATTTTAGTGAGGAAAAACTGATCGAATTTCTTCAATCCCATCCGAATGACGATGCCAAACAAATCAATACTAAACTTTTAGCACACATCGAATCATTCCGCCAGGAACAACCGTTCCCGGATGATATCACGGTCTTAATTTGTAAAGTTTTTGGCGAAAGAAAAAATAATGGCGCAAATGCATAAAAAAGAGCCCTTTGAAACAGAGGTAAACGGTCAGCATAAATTTGAAGTGCTGCCTGCCGATGCCCTTCAACTGGATATGATTTCCGAACAGGACGGCCATTTTCATATCCTGCACGACGGAAAGTCATGGCATGCCGAACTGGAATATGCCGATTTCCAGACCCGACAACTGATTTTTCGGATCAACGGCAATCAATTCGCAGTTCACATCGCCGATCAGTACGATCAACTGGTACGCCAACTTGGCCTGCATCTCGGAGGCAGCCAAAAACTGAATACCGTTAAAGCGCCCATGCCGGGACTGGTGCTGAATATTTTGGTATCGCCCGGTCAAATGGTTCAAAAAGGCGATCCCTTGCTCATACTGGAAGCCATGAAAATGGAAAATGTGCTGAAAGCCGCCGGAGAAGGCCAGGTGAAAACCGTAAAAGTTCAACAGGGCATGGCCGTAGATAAAGGCCAACTGCTGCTGGAAATGGAGTAAAAAGTACTTGTTTCAGGCAAATCCTCCCGGTAGGTATTCAGGAAATTACGGCCATACATTTCAACTCTATGGCAATCGGTGTAGGCAAACGATCAATACCCACCGTGGTGCGGCAGGGCTGATTATCCTTAAAATATTCCGCGTACAGGCGGTTAAACGTGTGGAAATCTCTTTCCATATGGGTGAGGAAGACCGTCACATCCACCAGGTCTTCCCAGCGGGCGCCGCTGGCTTCGAGTACCGTGCGCACATTCCGAAACACGGAATGCACCTGCGCTTCAAAATCAAATTCCGTGTAATTCCCCGCTGCCGAACGCACAAGTCCCGGCACGCCGTCCGTCTCCGGGTCGCGCGGTCCTATGCCGGAGAGGAAAAGTAAATTGCCCACCCGCCGTGCATGCGGATACAATCCAACGGGTTTGGGGGCTTTGTCGGTGTCGAATTTTTCAGATGCCATTTGTAAGTCCGAAGTGCGAAGTCGTTAGTCCGAAGTCGTGCTAAAGTGAGAAGTTGATCGTTAGACTGTGGCAAAGATAAGTCCGAAGTCGACAGTGCGAAGTGCGAAGTCCGTAGAGTGTACCGTTTCATATTTAGGAAACCCAAGAATGAAACGGTACACTCTACGGACTGACGACTTCGGACTTCGGACTGATGACTTATATTTGCGCCATGAAACAACCAACCTACGTGTTGCTGATCGATTGTCCCGACCGCACAGGATTAGTACACAATATCACCGGGGTCATTTCCCGACAGGGGCTGAATATTATTGGTAATCAGGAGTTTGTGGAGCATGAACACGAACGTTTTTTTATGCGCACCACCTTTGCAGGGCAGGTAGATGAGCAGTTGGTGCTCAAAAAACTCCGAAAGATATTGCCGCCCGGTTCCAGTGTGCGGCTGGCTCAAAAAAGCCGGAAAAAAATTGTACTCCTGGTCACGAAGGAGCAACACTGTCTCGGCGATTTATTGGTGCGCCACCAGTTCGACGAGCTGAATGCCGATATAGCGGCGGTGATCGGCAACCACGATACCCTGGAAAAATTCACCCACCAGTTCGGGGTCAATTTTCACTTAGTCTCGCACGAAGGCCTGAGCCGCGAACAGCACGAAGCCGCCGTACAGGAGGTTATTCTGCGGTACAATCCGGAATACCTGGTGCTGGCGAAGTATATGCGCATTTTGTCGCCGGAATTCGTGGCCAGGCATCCCAACAAAATTATCAATATCCACCACTCCTTTTTACCTGCTTTTGTGGGCGCCAGCCCCTACCGGCAAGCCTACGAGCGCGGGGTGAAAATCATCGGCGCCACAGCCCATTTTGTCAACAACGACCTCGACGAAGGTCCCATTATCGTGCAAAATGTTATTCCGGTCGACCACACGTATTCGGTGCGCGACATGATTCAGTCGGGAAAAGATGTGGAAAAAATATCACTCGC
>JALHMA010000173.1 GCA_022844265.1 Saprospiraceae bacterium
CGCCGTTTCATGTTTTGGAAAACCAAGCATGAAACGGCGCACTCCACGGACTTCGCACTTCGCACTGTTGACTTCGGACTATAAAAAAGCCTCTCCGGCAATTACGCAGGGAGGCTCCGAAAACAATAAACAGCAGGATAGTTTTTGAACTTACACATTCGATATTTTGCGAACCACTTTATATAAACGAGTGGTCTCGTTCACTTCTTCTTCAAAAGGATCGTTGTCAAAATAGTTGGCTGAAATCATTTTCAGCCGAACGATCCGGCCCCGGTTGTTGAAAATCTTCTGCACGTACTTCACCCACACGTTTCCGTTGGAACGGACGGCGTAGATTTCGTTATCCCGAATGTCATTCAGGTTCTCCACCGATTTGCAGACTACAATATCACCGTGGCGGATGACAGGATCCATGGAATTACCTTCGATCTGGAAAGCCACAAGACCGGCGCCTGCCACTCCGGGAATGGAAAAGTAGGTATTGTCTTCCTGGCTTTCTGCGCCCAGGGTACTGCCGGCAAAAGCCCGTACCGTAGTAAAGAGGATATTGCCGTTGCCGGTATTGTAACTGCGGTCGCCCGACAAAGCATCGCCCGGCGCATCGAACCCGAAAGGATTGCCGATACCGTGGAGCAGCCAGGCTTCATTGATGTCGTAGGTGCGGCAAAAAGATTGGGCCTGCCCGTAGTCAATCACCCGTTTGCTGTCGGGATTGAGAAATGCCCGAATGATGTGGCCATAGGCTTTGTTGCCCAGCACTTTTTCCGCGACATCGCCCACACCTTTACCGCTCCGATCGTTTTTTACAATGGCCCCGCGTTCTTCCAGCAATTTAAAAGCCTGGATAAAACGATCGTTCAGATCAATTCTGTCTTCCTTAATCATAATCTGGAAGTTTATTTCCCGAACATTACATTCGGCAATGTTAAATGATGTTGTTTTTTCAAACGTTCAACGATGCCCTGTTGACGTTTTTGACGATGCAAACTTAAAACAAAGAGTTTTTAAAAACAAAAAATGTCAAAGTTTTTTTTGCGTTTGAAGCAATTTTTTTTTCAAATGGTCTTTTTGTGTCTGAAAATCAGATATTTGCAGCATATTCCGGGTGGGTCGTAATTTCAAACAAACTTGTGAAAATTGCCGGGCGTGCTCCGGAATCGGTCATTGTTTGAAAAATAATTGTACTTTTAACCCTCCCTTCAGGGATATTAAAAGTTGAATATGGGTATTGTAGTCTCTCTATTGAACCACAAAGGCGGGGTCGGCAAAACGACCAGCACTGTAAATATTGGCGCCGCGATGGTCGAGTTGGGCAAAAAAGTATTGCTGATCGACCTCGATCCGCAGGCTAATCTGACCATTTCGCTGGGCGTGCCGCGGCAGAAAATAACCATTTACGAAGCCCTGCGGGGGGAAGGAGATTTGGCTCCGTACACCCACAGGCCGGGGCTGGATGTGATCACTTCTTCGCTCGACTTGTCGGGCGCGGAAATGGAACTGATCAACGAGGCGGGCCGGGAGTATATCCTGCGCGAACTGTTGAGCCAGTTATCGGACGATTACGATTATATCCTGATCGATTGCCCGCCTTCGCTGGGTTTGCTGACCCTGAATGCGCTGACCAGCAGCCGGTATGTGCTGATTCCGCTTCAAACGGAATTTCTGGCGGTACAGGGCCTGGCCAAAATCAAACAGGTGATTGACAAAGTGAAGTTTCGCCTGAACAAACAACTGGACATGTGCGGCGTTATTGCCACCATGTACGACAGCCGGCGGGTTCTGAACAGAGATGTAGTGGAAACGATCCACAAGTATTTCGGCGACAAGGTGTTTAAAACCTATGTCCGCGATAATGTAGCCCTGGCAGAAGCTCCGGCTCAACGCAAAGATATTTTTGAATACAGCCCCAAAAGCCCCGGCGCCCACGACTACCTTGAACTGAGTAAGGAAATTGTGGAACGCATTGAAGGGCAGACGGTGGCGCAATAAAGTGTTTTGTAGACCTCACCCCCCGGCCCCCTCACCAATAGAGAGGGGGTGACTTAACGCTTGGCTTCCCTTATTAAGAATGCCAAGGGTACTCGCTCCCCCTCTCCATCGGAGAGGGGGCCGGGGGGTGAGGTCCACCAAAACACGTCATAAGAGATTATGGGCAAAAAAAGATTTTCCGAAGGGCTGGATGACCTTTTCAAGGATAGTCACCAGGTCGACCATAGCGGCCATGCTACTTTTGTGGCGGAAACGCCGCGTGAACGCAAACATGCACATAAAAACTTTGCATCGGGGCTCGACTCTCTTTTGCAGGAAGCCCTGGAAGAAAGCCTTGAAAAATATGAAACCAGACAACCCGACGCCGCATCACAGAGCGGGAAAACAAAAGCCGGTACCAGCGATGCCTTCCACGCTCCCCTGCGCAGCGGTCTGGATGCCCTGATCCGCCAGACTATTGACGTCCAGGAAATGGTGACTGATGAACAATCGGGCAAAAAACGCCTCACCGTTGCCGTCGACCGAACCAAACTGGAAAAACTCAAAGTGATCGCCCGCCTCGAAAACGCTTATCTGAAAGACCTCCTGGTCAAATTGATAGACGGTTATATCGATGAGTATTCGCAACAGAAAGGATTTGACCTTTAATAGATGTGAGAGGTGAGAAGTGAGAGAGTGAGAGCCGACTTCGATTACACCTCTCCATCCTTGATATCCCTAATGATGAATGCCCAACGTAGTCAGGTGTAATCGAAGTCGGCTCTCACCCTCTCACTTCTCACCCTCTCACTTCTCCTATGCAATCCGCTTACCACGACTTTCGCCTTTTTTACAACCAGAGCATCCACCCGGAATTGCTGCACATGGAACTCCGGCGGCGGCGTTTGGTGCGTTTGCTGACCGTGTCGATTTTGTTGCTCCTGGGCGTGGTAGCGTTGCAGGTTTACCTGAATATTTTCCTGATTACCCTTGTACTCCTCATTCCGATTGGGTGCTGGATCGCTTACCTGGCTTTCCGAATCCAGGTTTTTTTTAAAGAATTTAAACCGCGCATCGTCGAACTCCTGCTCGATTTTATTGACAACGACGTGAATTTTACTTTCAAAGGGTACAACCCCAAAGGCAAAATTGCGGCGGAGCATTTTCTGGAAAGCTGCATTTTCACCACTGCCGACGACTATGTGGGCGAAGACCTGATCAGCGGGCAGGTGCGCGAAACACCTTTCGAGGCCTGCGAACTGCGTGTGCGCGAGTTTTCCGATGTGCGCAACCGCCTCGACTACGTTTTCCGGGGCATTTTCCTGATTGCCGACTACCAGCGCTGGGATATGCACGGCGGCGTGCTGGTGCTACCCGATGCCTACCGCAAATACCTGAGCCGCAGCGAACGGGCTTTTCACCTGATCGGCGGCCGGCGGATTCGCGGCAGTGTTTTGCCCGAGTTCGAAGCCATTTTTGACACCTACGCCACGCCGGATGCCCGCGTCAAGGATATTATCTCAGCGGAAATGCAACGCGCTATTTTGCAGTTCCGGCATCATTTTCAACAATCCAACCGCCAGAAAGAGATTTACTTTTCTGTTATCGGCGATAAAATATACCTCGCACTCACCCAGGATCGCGACCTCCTGGAACCTTCCCTGTTTGTCACCAATGTCAGTTTTGAAATGGTCAAGGAGTTTTATGACGATCTGGCGCTGTTGCTAAATCTCGTGAAGGAGGTGGATGTGATGAACTAGTGCAACGCGGATTACGCAGATCAAGTGCGGATTTTCGCGGATTTTATTTATCGGTAAACTTTGCTCAACATCAATAGGGTTATCAGAATGAAATCAAGTTTTATTCTAACATTGGTTTTTTTGCCTGCAATATGAAAGAAAAAGGTCGTTTTTTCACAAAGGAGAAGTACGAAAATGAATTTTTTCAGGATGTAAATAAAGATGTGCTGAGAAGGATAAAGCAAGATACAAGCATCACATCTGATAATATGGTATTCACTTTCTGGTTTATTACTGACGAGAAACAAAAACTCGATGCCCTTGCCGAGTATTTGCGCAATAACCTGAAGGATTATAAGATAGTCGAATTGAAGCAGGTAGATGAGATATGGGAACTAGAAGGGACAAGTAACGCGATCAAACTTGACATCGAAAGCATCAATGAATGGGATAAAAAATTATGGGCTATAAATTCGATTGCAAACCTGACGGCTGGGAAACAACATACCCCAAGTTTTGACCCATGGCCCAGAGGGCCAATATCTTTGTAGCATTTTTCAGCGACCAATTGCACCCGGCCCATCGGGCCGGTATCTTGTCAAAAATGAATTTATATAGCGGCCCGATGGGCCGCAAAACGCTTGGTCATTTATCAATCTACAAAGATATTGGCCCTCTGGGCCATGGGTCACAACCTGGGGTACTTAGGATAAGGAAACATGTCATCTTTTCTCGATCATACATCATCTGCGTTGGTGACATTGTTCAGCATCACATAATTTTCCCCTATCTATCTTTGCAGACAAGGAAAATCCTTATAAATCCGTGTCTCATCCGTTCAATCCGTGTTCCATCTCTTCGAAGCATATGAAGCTCATCTCCCACCCCATCTTTCTCGAACACGACAACGGCACACACCCCGAAAACCGCAAACGGCTGCTCGCTTTCGGCGACCTGACGCCCGAACCGCTGCTGCTCGACGGAGAACCGTATCTTGAACTCGTGCACCCGAAGGCCCATGTGGAACTTGTGCGCAAACACTGCGAAAACAGCCAGAACCTGGACGGGGACACGATAGTATGCCCGGGCAGTTTTAAAGCCGCCACTTCTGCCGTGGGTGCAACGATCATGGCCATGGAACGCGGCGATTTCGCGCTGGTGCGACCGCCCGGTCACCATGCCTTTGCTGAAGAAGCGCACGGATTTTGCCTGTTCAACAATGTTGCCGTAGCGGCACAAGTCGCTGTAAACCAAGGCAAAAAGGTATTGATCTTCGATTTCGACGGCCACCTCGGCGACGGCACGATGGATATTTTTTACAACTCCGACCAGGTGCTGTACTGGTCGATGCACCAATACCCTGCTTATCCCGGCAACGGCGCCGCCCATGAAATCGGCGCCGGAAAAGGCAAAGGATTTACCTTCAACGTGCCCCTGCCAGCCGGGAGCGGCGACGATATTTTTATGCACGCCGTGGAATACATGCTGCCTGCCATCGAGCGCTTCAACCCTGATGTGGTGGCGGTGTCTGCCGGTTTCGACGCGCACCAGTTCGATCCATTGCTGCATTTGCGCGCCACAGGGCATTTTTATTATAAAATCGGCAAATTACTCGCCCAAACCTTTCCCGGAAAACTATTCGGCGTGCTCGAAGGCGGCTACGACACAGAGGAATTGCCTAAATTGGTGCGCAATTTTATCGCAGGCGTCAACGGTGAAAAGATGCCTCATCACGAGGCCGGAACCTCCTCCGGTATGCGCATCTGGGAAACCTACGAACTGCACCTGCACCTGGCGGCATCTTATTTGATGAAATACTGGAAATTTTGAATAGTTTTTACCACATAGGCACATAGATTTTACACATAGAAAACATAGTATTTAGAGTACTCTACGCTATGTTTTCTATGTGGAAAATATATGTGCCTATGTGGTAAAAAAAACCTGCATGGTAAATCAAACATTATGAAAAAAGTCCTCGATCATTTTTTTCGCCCACAATCCATCGCCCTGATCGGGGCCACGGAGAAAGCTGGCAAAGTTGGTCAGGCCGTGTTGCAAAATCTCCTGTCTGCCGGTTTTAAGGGCGACATTTTTCCGGTAAATCCCAAATACGACAGCCTGAACGGGCTGAAATGTTATGCCAATGTGGGTAAATTGCCCGCAGTTCCTGATTTGGCCATTATAGTAACCCCGGCAGTAATCGTCCCCGGATTGATCAAAGAATGCGGCAAAAAAGGTATCACTTCCGCGCTGGTTTTGTCTGCCGGATTTAAAGAAGCGGGTGAGACAGGAGAAAACCTGTTCCGCGACCTGAAAGCGCAGGCCAAAGAATACGGCGTGCGGCTCATCGGCCCGAACTGCCTGGGCCTGATAACGCCTGCCATAGGCTTGAATGCCACGTTTGCGCCGGCAATGCCCGGTCCCGGGCGCGTGGCGTTTATCTCACAAAGCGGCGCCATGGGCAGCGCCATTCTCGACTGGGCAGCCGAAAAAAACGTCGGTTTCAGCCATTTTGTGTCGGTCGGCAACATGGCCGATGTCAGTTTCCACCAGTTGATCGACTATTTCGGCTCTGACAGCCGTACCGCCTGCATCCTGATATATATGGAAAGCCTCGTAAATGCCCGCAAATTCATGTCGGCAGCCAGGGCTTTTGCACGTTCCAAACCCATTGTAATCCTCAAAGCCGGACGCAGCAAGGAAGGCGCGCGCGCCACATTTTCCCATACCGGCAGCATGGCAGGCAACGACGCCGTGTACGATGCCGCTTTCCACCGCGCCGGCGTAATCCGGGCAGGAACCGTGCAGCAGTTGTTCGACTGCGCTCAGGCCCTGGCCATGCAGCCGCTACCCACCGCCAACCGGCTGGCGATTGTGACGAATGCAGGAGGGCCGGGCATTTTGGCCACCGACTGGCTGATTCAGCGCGGCGGCACGCTGGCGACCCTGCAACCGACCGTATTTACCGAATTGGACGAGATCATGCCCGCCGCCTGGAGCCGCTCCAACCCGCTGGACATCCTCGGCGACGCAACGCCAGAACTGTACCGCGCTGCTTTACGCGCCGTCCTCAATGACCCGGGCGTAGACGGCGTATTGTGCATCCTGACCGCACAAAACATGACTGACCCGACCGCATTTGCGCAGGTTGTTGTGGAAGAATCCCAAAAAGTGAAAAACAAACCCGTTTACGCTGCCTGGATGGGCATGCGCACGGTGCGCGAAGGGCGCGATTTTCTGGAAAAAAATAAAATACCCTGGTACCCTTTCCCCGAACGCGCCGTCGAGGTGTTTATGAAAATGGCGAACTACCGGGAAACGCTCGAACTGCTGCACGAAACGCCGCCCGACCTGCCCATCGACCTCCATTTTCACCGCGACGCCGCCCGAAAAATTGTGGAGAAAATCCGCAAAAAAGGCCGCACCGAACTCAACGAAAGCGAATCCAAACAACTGCTGGCCTGCTACGGCATTCCCGTCAACAGCGGCAAAACCGCCAAAACGGAAGACGAAGCCGCCGCTTTTGCCCTGGAACTCGGTCTGCCGGTGGTCATGAAAATCGAATCGCCCGACATCTGGCACAAATCAGACGTCAACGGTGTGCGCCTGAACCTCGAATCGGAATCCGATGTGCGCCGGGCGTACCATTCGCTGCTGGAAAATGTGCAGAAAAAACGCCCCGACGTCCGCATCGAAGGCGTTTTGGTGGAAAAAATGTGGGATGTGCAGCACGAATTGCTCATCGGAGCGGTAAAAGACGCCGTTTTCGGCCCGGTGATTGTGTTCGGTTTGGGAGGCTCGGCCACCGAAATCTGGCAGGACCGCGCCATTGCGCTGCCGCCGCTCAACCTGGCGCTGGCCAAACACCTCGTGGAAGGCACCAAAATCAGCCACTTGCTACACGGCTACCGGCACCTGCCCGCCGTGCCGATGGATTTTTTGCAAAACATACTCTGCCGCTTTGCCTATTTCCTGATGGATTTTCCCGACATCCGCGAAATCGACATCAACCCCTTCGCCATGAATGCGGAAGGCGGCATCGCGCTCGATGCGGCCATTACGCTTGAACGCGACCCCGGCAAACAACGCGAACCGTTCAGTCACCTGAGTATTTTGCCCTACCCTACCCAGTGGATCAAAAAGGTGCAGCTCCGCGACGGAACCAAAGTCCTGCTGCGGCCCATTCGCCCCGAAGACGAGGCCCTGGAAGCCAAATTAGTGGAAAACACCTCCAAAGAATCACTGTACTTCCGCTTTTTCGGCTACCTCTCCGGCCTCACGCACCAGATGCTGACCCGTTTTACGCACATCGACTACGACCGCGAAATGGCGATTGTCGCCGAAATAGAGCGCAAAGGTGAAAAGGAACTCATCGGCGTGGTACGCATCGTCGGCGACGGCTGGCGCGAAACGGCGGAATACGCCATCTTAGTCACCGACGCCTGGCACGGGCAGGGCCTCGGCGGCATCCTCACGGACTACATTCTGGACATTGCCAAAGAACAGGGCTACCGCATGGTGTACGGCTCTTTCCTGAAAATCAACGGCGATATGCGGCGACTGTTCCAACGCAAAGGGTTTTCGATCAAAACGACGGAAGAGGATTTTGATGTGGCGGAAAAGGAGCTGTAACGGCTGCTTTAGCTGCCGAATGTGCGAATTCAGGCTGGTGTTGGAATGCCTGTCAACTACTGGTAAAATGAATTTCTGCAATCAATGATTGCAGAAATTTTACTCTGTCCTCTTGCTTCCTTTTCAATTGCACCGTATCTTTACAATTGAAAACCGAAACGTTTAGGACGTTTGAGCGGGGGACTTTTTAAAAAGGTGCATCCGGCGTCGGTTTTTTTTACCTTGAACGTGCGGCACATCTCGGAGATGTCTACAAGCCTTTCAACCGCTCCCGAATTTCCTCTGCTGAAGGCAACAAACCGGAATAACCGACAGGCAAATTTGGCGTAAGAATATAAGTCGCCACACCAATTGGGTGAGCCGCGCTTCTCAATGCGTATTCCACCACTGTTTTATCCTTTGTTTTACAGATGATAATGCCAATGGCATCATTTTCATCTGGCAGTTTCATTTGGTCATTAAGTACAGACAAGTAAAATTCCATTTTGCCCTTATGCTCCGGTTCGAATTCTCCAATCTTTAATTCAATGGCGACCAAGCACTTCAACTTGCGGTGAAAAAGCAGTAAATCGATAGCATACTCTTTGTTCCCGACTTTTAAACGATATTGATTGCTAATAAAAGCAAAGTGGCCACCCATCTCAATCAGAAAATTTCGGATTTTTTTCAAAATGGCCTGTTCAAATTGATATTCGGAGTGCTCGGCTCCAAGTTCCAGAAAGTCAAAGGTATACTCGTCTTTGACCGCTAATTTTGCTTGATTACGTAAATTTTCAGGTAGCGTCTCGTCAAACGATGTTTGATTGAGGAGATATTTTTCATAGGATTTATTTTCAATTTGATGGATGAGTACATTTTTAGTCCAGCCAAATTTCCTGGTCATGCGGATATAAAATTCGCACTGGAGGTCATCCTTGCATTTTTCAAAAATGATAGTGTTGTGCGTCCAACCGATTTCTCGCGCCAATGGTGCGAGAATTTCATTTTCCCTGTAAGTCAGGTAAAAAAGCCGCATTCTCCAAAGATTGGCCGCTGAATAACCGCTATTGCCGGGTAGATCAGCTTGCAATTCCCCTGCAAGTCGCTCTACCACTGACTTGCCCCATCCATGTGCTTCCTGCCGCTCAACAATCATTTTACCTATATTCCAGTATAAGTCAATCAGGTATTTATTGGCGGCCCGGAGCGCCTCAACCTGGGCTTCGCGGATTTTGGTTTTTATTTCGGTTACAAACTGAATGAATTGTGTTTTGTCGATTGTATTCATGGATTATATCAATTTTTTCAGGCATAAAAATATAAAATATTTTAAAAAAGCAATTATTGTTTATTTTTTAAAATAAAATGTTTATTTATTTTAAATAGTTGACGCAGTGCGTCAACTATTTGTATATCCGCAAAATCGACGGCACAGTCTCAAAGGCTTAGTGGTGGCATGGGAATTAACCGGGAAGGTTAATTCCCAATGCCACCACTTGGCAAAGAACCATCTCCAGGCGAGCCACCCTTACCCTTACCCTTACCTTTGCAGCCACACAAGCCCGCTCGTTCCTCGCTCTGCCGCCTGCGCTTATACCTTCTCGATATCTGGCATATCGTCCACCACCAGCCAGGTACCGTTTGCGAGTTTCACCAAGGAAATATAGGTAATAAACCGAAGTTTTTTGCCCTGGAAGATGGCCTTGACCGTAGCGATGTTGTTGCTCATGTCCACTTGTAGCAGATGAACTTCCCTCGTATCGCCGCCGATTTTTTTGTCGCGAATCGATTGCAGGTAAGTCGCTTTGTCCATAAGTTTCATGTCGGCACTGCCGAAGGCCCGGTGTACGACAGCCCGGAATTGCGGATGCAGGATTGTGTCGAGACGGTCGGCATCCTGCTGATCGCCTGCTTGTGCAAAAGAGTGAACAGCCTCGCTGATGTTTTTAATGTCCGAACTGTTTTGAGTGATACCAGAGATTTGAGCCATGGTTAAGAGAATGGTTGTTAAAAATGCGTTTTTCATGCTTAAAAGATGTTTAGAGTGAAATTTTAATAAAAGTGTGCAGCATCGAGTGATGCTTAATTGACTTTACAATAATTGACTTTGCAACTATTTGAGCAAATTTTTTTCAACTATAGTTCTCGTAAATTTTGTGCAAAACAGCCTTGAGTTGTGCCAGCTCTTCAGCGCTCACATTTTTCAAACCCTGCGCCCTTATCGCCTGGGCAAGAGGAGTGATTTTTGCCACCATAGCCTCTCCTGCTTCTGTCAGGAATAAGTTGTAGGCGCGGCGGTCGTTTTCCATCTCCATACGTTTTACCCAGCCCTTTTCCTCCAGTACATCGAGCGCACGCGTGACGGAAGCAGGGTCTTTGAAGGTCAGATCGGATATTTCACGCTGATTGATAACCGCCCGTTCACTGATACGTTTCAGAATAGCCCACTGTTCGGGTGTAATCTCGACCCCAGCGTTTTTCAACGCCGCATTGGCGTAGCGCTTGGTTTGTTTTTCCGTTCGCTCTATCAGGTAGATAAAGACTTCATCCAGGGTTAAATCTTTCATTGATTTTGAAATAATTGATTTTGCAACAAATATAGGGTAGCGTTTTTCAATAATGCAAGTGCTGGGTGGTATTTTTTTTAAAAAAAATGGAAAGACCGTAGTTAAGCATTCTCTTTGCCCTCGCTCGGTCACTCTGTCGTAGGCAGAAAAGTAACGTACACCGCGACACACACCGTAGTGTGTTCCGTAGAGCGGACAGGTCCTTGCAGGATGACAGACGTAGCGTACGCCGCAACATACACCGTAGAGTGGACGGATCCCGGCAAAATGACAGACGTAGCACCCGGCAGCTAAAGCAGCCGTTACAACATCTTCCACCGCAGCCCCAGCAGCAGCCGCTGCCGCTGCACCGGCGCGTAATTGTAGGTCGGATCGAACGTAAATCCGTTCGGGTTGTCCACGTGCACCTGCTTGTCGAAAGGATCGAAAGCGCGGAGGATGATCTCTTCGCGGGGGTAAAAACCGAAGATGTTTTTGACGCCCATGTATAGTTCCAGGTCAGGCGGTGACTTGAAGTCGCCGTCTGATTTAAAGGGCTTCCAGGTCATTTGCAGGTTGTGGATCGAAAACCAGGGCGACTGCTCCGGGCGCGGGTCGTTGGGCACCACGGGCAGGTGCATGGGGCTGTTCAACTGGCCAGTGTAATCGAGCGAAATGCGCCATTTGGGCAGCGGGTA